>CAZFAW010000014.1:2634-16743 GCA_964517015.1 uncultured Chryseobacterium sp. | reverse complement strand
CGGCGAACGCCGTGGCGAACAGGAGCGCGATCAGGTTGGCTTCCTCCAGGCGGTACTCCAGTACGATCACGGCCACCACGGTCAGCACCACGGCAACGGCCAGGCCCAGGAGCAGCTCGCGGCGGAACCGCTTCATGTCGGTGTCCTTCCAGCGCAGGTACTGCCCGAAGGCCACCAGCAGCGAAACGATGAAGGCGAACGGGATCTGCCACTTGTTGTAGTGCGGGATCGGCTTCGCCGGTGGCGCCAGCTTCGCGCCGGCGAGGGTGTGCAGCAGTTCGCTGCCGCTCTGCTTCGCCAATGCGGCCACCTGCGTGGTGAAGGGTTCGAGCAGCAGGTTGAAGACCGGAACGGAGGTGGTGAAGGTGACCTGCGCGGCGCTCAACAGCAACACGAGGGCACCGATGAAGAGCCAGAACTCACGGCTCCAGAGCCGTTCCTCCTCCGTGGGTGCGCGGAAGGGCCCTGTACGGTAGGCCACCACGGTCATCACCACGCTCACGCCCGCGAACACCAGGATCGCCGCCACCTGCACCTGGAGGAACACGCCCAACAGCAGCATGATGCCGCAGAGCAGCGCGTAGAACCTGCGCTGGTCCTTGCGCGCGTTGAGCATGCCCACGCTCAAGGCCACGAAGAAGAGCAGGAACACGAGCAGGCCGGGCAGCATGCCTTCACCGGTGAAGCTGTGCACGCTGGTATCGCCCAGCACGCCGCTGCGCGTGAGGAAGGTGCTGTAGAGCACGAGCACGAACGTGAGCAGCACCAGCACGAAACCGGTGAAGAGCGAGGGCGCCTCCTTGCGTCGGTTGATCAGCATCACATGGCCGGAACCCACCAGGGTGAGCCATGGCACCAACGAGGCGTTCTCCACGGGATCCCATGCCCAGAAACCGCCGAAGCTCAATGCTTCGTACGCCCAGGCACCGCCCATGAGGATCCCCGTACCCAGCACCATCACACCGAAGAAGGTCCATGGCAGTGCGGGGTCGATCCATTCGGTGTAGCGCCGCTTCCACAGGGCGGCGATCGCGAAGGCGAAGGGCACCAGCGTGGCGGCGAAGCCCAGGAACAGGGTGGGCGGGTGGATCACCATCCAGTAGTTCTGCAGCAGCGGGTTCAGGCCGCGGCCATCGGCGAACTGCGGGATCGCCTGGAGGTAGTTCTCCATGGTGGTCCATGGCAGGCCCAGGTTCTCCGGCAATTGGCGGATCAACAGGAAGGGACTGCTGCCGATGCGCACATCGAACACATGAATGCCCAGCAGCATGGTGGCCAGGAACACCTGCACCAGCGCGATCACCGCCAGCACGGGCGGTTCCCATTCGGCCAGGCGGGCCGTGCGCCGAAGCCGGGCGATCAGGAGGTTCCCCAGCACCATGTGCCAGAAGGTCCACAGCAGGAAGGAGCCCTCCTGTCCCTCCCAGAAACAGGAGAGGATGTAGCGCAGCGGCATTTCGCGGTTGCTGTGCTTCCATACATAGTCGAACTCGAACCAGTGCCGCAGCAGCATGGTGAAGAGCGTGAGCACGATGCCGGCCACCGCGATCGAATGCACGCGGAAGCCCAGGCGGCCCAGTTTGGTCCAGCCTGCGTGGCTGGCGCGCGCGGCCAGCGCATAGGCGATGGTGGAGAGCAGGGCGAAGGAGAAGGACGAGACGGCCAGCACATGGCCGAGCGTGCCGGCCCAGGTGTGTTCGCCGCTATAGGTCATGGGTCAAACGCCCTCGAGCTTGTTCTGCTCGGTGTACTTGCTCGGGCACTTCATCAGCATGTCGCGCGCTTCGAACTCGCCCTGCGCGTTGGCTTCGCCGATCAGCACCAGGCGCTCGCTGCGCTCCAGGTCCTGCGGCTTGGCCTTGGCCAGTTTCACCGTGCAGCTGCGCCCCTTCAGGTCGATCATGGTGAATTCGGTGAGGCTGGCGTTGCGGCCGGGTTCGTACACGATGGGCCGCGACTTGTCCAGGGTGCCCACCACATGGAACTCACGGCCGGGATCGGCGAAGGCCTCGTTCAGGTCGGCGTAGGTGCTGCTCTCGCTCAACGAGCTCACCAGCGCGGCCACGGCCACGGCGATGATCACGAGGGCGATGATGTGCGTGCGTTTCATGGTCAATGCTTCGTGCGCGCTTCCATGCGTGCGATCCGGCGGTCCATGCGGAACATCCACGTGGCCAGCCCCGCCAGGATCACGGCGACCACGGCCACCACCACGTTGATCTTGCCGGAGCGGAACATGGTCTCTTCCAGCCAGGCGGGCGAACCTTGCGCGAAGGTAGGCCCCGCAAGGAGGGCCGTGAGCGCGGTGGAGAGCAGGGAGCGTCGGATCGCGGTCATCATGTGGTGCGGTTTTCGAGCCGTGCCATGCGGCGGCCCAGGGTGAACATCCACACGCCCATGCCGATCCACCCCAGTACGGCGGGATAGAACACCAGGCGCAGATGCGAATCGAGGTCGTAGGTGGAGAACGCGGGGTTGCCGCCGTTGCCGGGGTGCAACGAATCCACGGCGTTCAACCGGGGCAGCACGAACAACAGCACGATCAACAAGGAGAAGGCGAAGATGTTGTACACGCCGGCCAGCCGCATGCGCTTGTTCGCCTCGCCCACCGAGCCGCGCAGCACCAGGTAGGCCGCGTAGATCAACGCACCCACGGCGGCACCGTTCAGCTTCACATCGCTGGTCCACCAGGTGCCCCAGGTGAACCGCGCCCAGATGCTGCCGGTGATCAACCCGAGCGCACAGAAGAACAGTCCCGTCCGGGCCGCGGCCACGGCGGCGCCGTCGCGCTCCAGGTCGTTGCGTTGCAGGGCCAGCAGGCTGTTCACGAACGAAATGCCCATGAGCACGATCATGGTGAACCACATGGGCACGTGGAAGTTCAGGTTGCGAATGCTCTCGTAGAGGATCGCCCGGTTGGGGAATTCGAACGAGGGGAACGCATGCAGCCGGGGCCAACCGCCGCTGCAGCCGGGCCGTTCGGTGATCCCCGGTCCTAGCCCTTCGGTGTACAACGCCTCCGGGAGCCGCACCCCGTCCACCACCACATCGGTCATTCGCGCCCGCAACCCGGCCGGTATGTCGAAGGTGGCGCGCAGCCGGCCGCCTTCCATCGGTTCCACCGACGCGGCACATAGGGTTTGTCCATCGTTGATCAGCCGGACCTGCGGATCGTGCAACGCCATGTTGTACCCGCGGATCTCCAGTGCCACAGTGCCCGGAGCGATACGGTCCGGCAGTACGCTCACGACCGCGGGGGCCAGTGGAACGCGGAGGGCGGTGATCGAGGCGCCGAGCACCAGCACCACCGAGAGGATCTTCCACCACCAATGCCTCATCAGTCGCGCCAAAGGTAGGGGAACAACAAGGCGCTGATCGCCACGGTGAGCACGTCGATCGCGCCCAGCATGAGGAAGTACTTGCCGTTGGCCGCCATGCCCACGCCATCCAGGGCCAGCTTGCTCGCGCGCATCACCGCAAGCAACATGGGCAGCACGATCGGGAACCCCAGGATCGCCATGAGGCCGAGCCCATTGCCCGCGCGCGCGGCGATCGCGCTGATCAGGGTCAGCACGGCGGCGAACCCGATGCTCCCCAGCAGCACCGCCAGCAGGAAATCGCCCGTCGCAGCGTCCTTCAACGCGCCATCGCCCAGGAAGAGCGTGTAGAAGAACAGGCTCAGCAGGCCCAGCACCACCATGGTGAGGGCGTTGTAGAGCGTGCGTGCCAGGATCACGTTGCGCGGGCCGGCCAGGGTGTAGAGGTAGAGTTGACGACCGGCGTCCTCGCGTTGGAACGAACGGGCCAGGGCATTGAAGGCGGCGAACAACAGGATGATCCAGAACAACGCGTTCCAGACGTTCACGCCGAGGCCGCCCTTCACGGCCAGGTAGCACACGTAGACGGCGCTGATCACGTACAGCACCATGCCGCCCCAGGCGTGCTTCTGCCGCAGGTCCAGCCGCAGTTCCAGTTCCAACAGGTGGGGCAGTTCGCCACGCATCGGCGGCGAAGGTACCCAGCGCCTACTTGCGGCTCTTCTTGATCTCGACGGCCTGGGCGCTGTACACGAAATAGATGTCCACGTATGGCCGCAGCAGCTTGGGCATCTTCTTGTTCTTCTCCACGGGAACGATCAACAACACCTTGTCCGCCCATTTCGCGCCCACGAAGGCCTTGTACTTCTTGAATTCGTTCAGGCGGGGGTAGCGTTCATCGAACTGGTCGATGCCCTCGGGCCAGTTGCGCTCGTGGCAGCGGAAGATCACCGCATCGATCTCGGGCTGGCTCATGCCGCGCTTGTTCAGCGCGTCCAGTGCTTCCTGGTCGTTGGCCATGTCGAAGGTGGCGTACAGGTCGCCGGGCGAGAGGATCCGCGCCTCGGGCAGGTTCTTCCAGCGCGGTCCCTTGCTGATCGCGGGCCGTGGCTTCGTCGATGCCACATCGCGCGTGGCGCGGGTGGGCAGCACCAGGTACAGGTCCGCAACGGGCCGCATGTCCTCCGGCATGTGGATGTTCTCCTTGGCCGGGATCATCAGCACGCTCATCTGCGTGGAATCCTCCTGGTACGTGCACAAGGGAAAGGCCGCGTAGTTCTGGAAGTAGGCGGCGTTGGCCGTGCGTGCGCTGTCCGTGGCGATGCCCGCCGGCCAGAGACGGGGATCGCTGTAGTTCAATACCAGGTCCTCCTGTTCGGAGGTGATGCCCGCGGCCTGCATGCCCGCCAGCGCCGCCTTGCTTTTGTGCAGATCGGGGTCCAGCACCAGTGCGCCGGCGTCGGCGATCTTCACTTGTTGCTGCGCGAGGGAAGGGAGGGCGAGCGCGAAGGCGCCTGCGATAACGGGGAGCTTCATTTCGGAATTGAGAACGGTTCTACGTGGGAATGCGCGAAAGGTAACGGCAGGGGAGCCCGATCGGCACCGAGGGGGCCGGAGGTGAGAGCACCGATCTTCGCACCCATCATGTTGCGCACCCTTTCGCTGGTCCCTGCCTGCCTGTTGCTGGCCTGTACCGATTACGTTCGCGTGGGGCCGGTCACCGTCCCCGTGCAACAACCCGCCACCATGCCCGCCACCACGGGGTTCTTCGATCTTTCGGCCACCGACATCCAAGGTGCTCCGACGGCCATGGCACAGTGGAAAGGGCACAAGGTGCTGGTGGTGAACACCGCCAGCGAATGCGGATACACCCCCCAGTACGCCCAGTTGCAGGAACTGTACGAGGCATACAAGGACAAGGGCCTGGTGATCGTGGGCTTTCCGTGCGATCAATTCGGTGGACAGGAACCCGGTACCGAAGCGCAGATCGCCACCTTCTGCCGGAAGAACTACGGCGTCTCCTTCCCCATGATGAGCAAGGTGGAGGTGAAGGGCCCCGGAAAGCACCCGGTGTACCAGTGGCTCACCGAGAAACAACGCAACGGTAAAATGGACGTGGAGGTGAGCTGGAACTTCCAGAAGTTCCTGATCGACGAACAGGGCGCATTGGTCACCACGTTGGCGCCCGCCACGCTGCCCACCGATCCCGTGGTGGTGCACTGGCTGGAGGACCGGCATTGAGCAAATGGAACACGTTGATCTGCTCTGCATCACCGCGCATCCCGACGATGTGGAGATCAGCTGCGCGGGAACGGTGCTGCGGCACGTGCACGCGGGCCGTTCGGTGGGCCTGGTGGAACTGACGGCCGGTGAACTGGGTACGCGCGGAACGCCGGAGCTCCGGCGCATGGAGGCCGAGGCGGGAAGGCAGGTGCTCGGTGCCGCGTTCCGGTACGACCTGGGCCTGCCCGATGGGTTCTTCCGTGCCGATCAACGCAGCTTGTTGTCCGTGGTACAGGCGATCCGCCGCCACACCCCGCGCGTGGTGATCACCAACGCCGTTCGCGATCGACACCCCGACCACGGCCGGGGCTCCGCATTGGTCACCGAAGCCTGTTTCCTGAGCGGTCTTCGTCGCGTGAACACGACGCACGAAGGCGTGGACCAGCCCCCGCACCGGCCGCTCACCGTGCTGCATGCCGTGCAGGACCATTGGATCGATCCCGATGTGGTGGTGGACATCAGCCCGTTCTGGGAAAGGAAGTTGGAAGCGCTGAAGTGCTTCCGTTCGCAATTCCACGACCCGAAGAGCACGGAACCGGGTTCGCCCATCTCGGGTCCGGAGTTCTTCCCCCTGCTCGAAGGGCGCGCCCGCCAAATGGGCCGCTTCATCTGGGTGGCCTATGGCGAAGGGTTCACCGCCGAGCGACCCGTCGGGGTGAAAGACCTGTTCGACCTGGATTGATCAGCGCCCCGTTACCGTGCGCCAGAGCCGCCGGAGGTGCGCCCGATCGCCCGCATGGGGCAGCAGGTCGGAGAACTGCGCGCCGCTTATGCGCAGGAACATCACGCACTGGTAGCTCGCGTTGGCCAGGTGCGCCACCGAGGTGGCCATGGCCGCACCGCGAAGCCCCAAGCGCGGCACCAGCAACAGGCCTGCGATCACGGAAGCGACCAACCCCAACCCGGAACCGATCATGTTGTGGCGGTTGCGCGCCGTGCCGCTGAAGAAATGGCTGAACGCCTGTGATGCGGCCATGGCCAGCATGCCCGGTGCCAGCAGCAGCACGATCGCGGGCACGCCGCGCACGTCGCTGCCGAAGAGGGCCTTGATCCACGCCCCCGGCACCAGCGCCAGCACGATCAACACCGTTGCTGCGAAGAGCATGGAAGCCTTCAGCACATCGATCGTCAGGTCGCGTTGCCGTTGAGCGCCTTCGGCGTTGCTCACCTTGCTGTATAGCACGGTGCCCAGCGCACGCGGCACCAACCAGCTGCTTTCGGCCAGTTGCGTCCCCACGCTGTACACGCCCAGCAGGGCCGTGCCTTGCAGGCGGTCCAGCAACCAGTACATGAAGCGGTAGTTCACCAGTTGCAAGGCGTTGGCGGCCTGCACCTGTCCGCCTTGCTGGAACAACCGGCGTAGCACCTGTTCCTGGTCCGGTACGGTGAGCGTGCTGCGCCGTCGGCGCCTGGGCCCTTGGGCGATCGCGATCGAGGAGAGCACCACCGTGAGCCCGAACGCCACGAGCGCCGCCGTCACGTAGTCGCTGGCATCGTGGATCTCGCCCTGCCCTTCGATCGCGAGGAACGCCAGCAACAGCGCCGCGCTCTGCACGGCGTTGATCGCGTTGGCCGCGCGGAAGCGCTCCCAGCCCAGCACGATGTTCAGGTGCACGGTGAACACGCCCTGCAACGTGGCCAGGACCACCACGGCGGTGATGTACCGCGGCGGTAGCACGGGGATCGCGCGCAGGAGGATCCATGCCACCCCGGCCGTGAGGGCCACCCAGGCGTACGAGGGCACCAGCAACCGGTAGCGGTCGGTGCGCGATGCGAAATAGACCAGGGCGCCGCCGCCCACGATGCTGCTCATGAGCATCACCACGGTGATCCCGAGCACGATCAGGCTCACCTCGCCCAGGCCCTGTGCGCCGAGCCGGTGGCCCACGGCCATGGTGGTGAAGAGGCTCATCAAGGTGATGAAGACCCGGGTGAGGATCGTCTCGGTCGCGGGCTTCATGCGTCTTCCGATCCGGTGTCGGTGCCGCGCAGGGCCTCCCATTTCCGCCGGCGTACGCGGCGTTCCTGTTCCTTGGAGAAGGTCCAGCGCTTGCCGTCCACCAGGGTGATGTCGCCCAGCGCACAGAGCGTGTGCAGGCCCTGCCCGTAGGCGCCCTTGATCGGCCCCACGAATTTCACGGTGGTTTCCTGGAAGGCCGTGGGGGTCAGTTCCACGATGCGGTTCATGGCGATGCGGCCGCCGTACGTGCGCGAACTGTCCTGCCCCGGCCGGTACAACGCACCGTCGTGCACGAAGGGCGTTCCGGCGGGCCGTGCGCTGCGCACATCGAACTTCACCGGGTTCAGCGCGTGCGGCGTGAACGGCCCGAGCAGCGAAGGACCGTGGTAGAGGTACAGCGCCACGTTGGTGAGCGGCGCCTTCGTGCCGGCAAGCCACCAGCGGCCCTCGTGCGCGAACAGCGTGGGGTCGAACAGGGGTTCGTTCAGCAGGGTGCCCACGGGCTCCAACGCTTCGTTGGCTTCGTTCACTTTGTACAGGTCCACGCGGCCCGATGCGGCGTTCTCCGGCACCACGTACACCACGCCGTCGTGCTCCACCACATAGGGATAGGACAGGTGCGAGCCGTTGCTCAGCATGGTGCGCGAACGCTTCAGGATGTTGTCTCGTTTGGGGCGGATGCGCGCGATGCTGCCGATGCCCGTGGCGTATTCGAACTTCTCGTACAGCATGTTCAATTGCCCATCGCTGCCCAGGTAGCCGAACGGATCGGCGCGGTAGGCGCCCTTGTTCGGCGCCGGCACCCAACGCACGTTCAAGCTGGGGCGGTCGCCCAGCAGCGCCGCGATCGGCTGGTACAGCACGCCCACGTTCCATTCCTCGTGCCGCCGCATCTCGTTCCGGTGGAAGCGCGCCTTGTTCGAGGCTTGTTTCCATAGGAACCGCAGGAAGTCGATGTTGCCGGGATAGCGGTACACCCGGGCCTGCGTGGCGCTTCCTTCGCCATCCACGGTGCGGGTGCGGCCGTCCAACAATTCCCGGCACACCTGGGCGGGCCAATGCGCGGTGTGCGAGAGCACCGTGTTCACCGTATCGGCCAGGGAATGGTCCACGGTGGGGAACCAGCCCTTGCGCAATACGATGCCGCCATCGAGCCGTTCGGTGAGCCGCTGCAGCACGGCCCCGGTCACGGGATCGCCGCGCATGATCTCCCAGAACCCCGGCGGCCCGCCGCGGTAGTGCTGTTCATCGCCGTGGTGGAAGCTCCAGATCCCGTAGCGCGGGATGCGCAGCACTTCGCCGCGCAGGATGTTGAACCCGAAGCGGAGCAGCACATCGCACCCCAGGTCGCGCAAGCGCTGCAGATCGGCGGATGTGAAATGCTGCGAATGCCCGCGTTGCTCCACGGTGCAGGTGATCCGCGGGAGCGCACCCAGTTCGGCCGTCAGGTCCACGGTGTCCATGGCGGCCACCTTGAAGTGGCGGCTGCGGTAGCGGCGGTACAGGGCGGTGCGCCAGGAACGGCGGGGCGCGGTATCCGCGGCGCCGTTCACGATCAGGCCCGCGCATGCCACGCCCGGCACGGCTAGCACCGCGCGCAGGCTGTCCGCCTGCCAGCGCTGGAACACGAGGCCATCGCACAGGACGCCCACCCGCAGGGTGCTGCCGTCAACGTGGGCCATCGATCACCTGTTGGTACACCGAAAGGAAGCCCTCGGCCACGGCAGCCTTGCTGAAGCGCTCGCTCACGGTTTCGCGGATCGCCTGGGGCGAATACCGCCCGTTGTCCACGATCATGCGGCGCATCGCGTCGGTCAGGGCCGTTGCATCGCCCACCGGGGTAAGCACGCCGTTGGTCTCGGAGAGGAAGCCCTCCGGGCCACCGCATCGCGTGGCGATCACGGGTCTGCCCAGGGCCAGCGCTTCGCCCGTCACCACGCTGAAGGTCTCGACCCGGCTGTTCACGATCACCGCACCGGCGCGGCCCATGTGCTGCAGCACCTCGGACTGGCTCATGCGGCCGAGGAAGGACACGCTGCCGTTCAGGCCGAGGTCGTTCGCCGTGCGTTCCAACCGGGCGCGTTCGGGGCCGTCGCCGATCACGGTCAAGCGGGCCTGGTCGTGAGCAACATGCACGCGCGCGAAGGCCTGAAGCACCCCGTCCACGTTCTTCACCGGCACCAGATCGGCCACCACCAGGAAGGCGCCCGCCGGGCCCGCGGGTGGGAGCGGCAGATCGGTGCCCGGAACGGTGTTCGGCACCACGGTGCACTGCGTGCACAGCCCGTGGCGCACCAGAGCGTCGGCCAGGTGCGTGCTCACGGCGGTCGCCGCGGCGGCACGGCGGAAGAAGAAATGGTAGGCGGCCTTCACCAAGGCGTTCTTGCGGGCATAGGCGCCCGTGAGGTATTCGCTGCTCTGTTCGCTGATCACGAACGGCAGGCCGTGCCGCAAGCCGATGGCCCAGGCGATCAACGCGGGGCGGAGGAGGATGTGCACGTGCAACAGCGCCGGCCGCCCGCGTTCGCGCTGCACGTGCCGCCAGCCCCGGCGCGCCGTGCGCACGTAACGCACCAGGTTCACCGCCTTGCGCACCGCGGCCACGGGGTGGGTGTTCGCGCGGAACCAGCAGCGCAGTTCCCACAGGCCCCCGGTTTCCGCTGCCTCCGCCGCGGGTACGGGGCCGGGTGCCGTCCACGCCCCCACGTACAACACCGAAACGCGCGTGCGCAGGGCCACGGCCTGGGCCTGTTTGCGGATGAAATCGCCCAGCTGCGGATCGTGGCGGCCGGGGTACCACTTGGGCAGCATCAGCACGTGCGGCCCGGGCTGTACGGGGGCGAAAGGGCTGGCCGCAGGCATGGCGTGC
Organism: uncultured Chryseobacterium sp.; assembly: GCA_964517015.1. Classification (GTDB taxonomy): domain Bacteria; phylum Bacteroidota; class Bacteroidia; order Flavobacteriales_F; family PHOS-HE28; genus PHOS-HE28. Next base: position 6,314 of record CAZFAW010000014.1, on the reverse strand, counting down.
AAAGTACGGAGCAGGGCAGGAGGGCTTCTATATTCGCACCCGCGTTCGCCAAAGGCGGACGACACGGTGGGTGTAGCTCAGTTGGTTAGAGCGCCAGATTGTGGTTCTGGAAGTCGTCGGTTCGAACCCGATCATCCACCCCGGAGGCCCCGTTAACGCGGGGCCTTTTCGTTGGCGGGGGGCGCCAGGCCGTGCTTCTGGTTGCCCAGCACCGCATCCAGCTCCCAGGTGATCCGGCGCTGCGTGGGGTGCGTGCGCATGGCGCAGTCCGGCAGCGCACAAATGGTGCACGATGCCGGTACGCAGGGGTCCATGTGGATGAACAGCTCGATCCGCCGGTCGCATTCGCGGTTCACCAGGTCCTCGATCGCGGCGATCTCGGTGTGGGCCTGTTCCAGGGTGAAGTACCACGGCAGGGTCACGTGGCAATCGATGTGCAGGGTGCGGCCGAACTTGATCACGCGGAAGTTGTGCACGTCCACCCAGGCGGGTCGGCGGTGGCGCTCCAGCACCTGCACCACGGTGGCGGCGGTGTCCATGTCCGTTTCGTCCATGATCCCCGCCACGGCGCGGCGCACCACGCCGGCACCTTGCTGCACGATGAAGACCCCGAAGCCCAGGGCGAACAGGCTGTCCAGCCATTGCTGCCCGGTGAAGCGGATCAGCACCAGGCCCGCCACCATGGCCGCGGTGCTCCAGGCATCGCTCAGCAGGTGCGTGCCGCTGGCTTCCATGGTCATGGAGCGGCGGTCGCGGCCGCGCCGGCGCAGCACCAGGCCCATGATCAGGTTCAGCGCGCCGGCCAGTGCGGCCAGCGCAATGCCCTCTTCCAGGGCGTGCACCTCGTGGCCGTTGATCCAGGCCGTGATCGCGCGCACCACGATCAGGGCGCCGGCGATCGCCACCAGCCCGCCCTCCACGCCGGCGCTTATGAATTCCACCTTGCCGTGGCCGTACGGGTGTTCGCGATCGCGCGGTTTGGCCGCCAGCACCAGGCTGTACCACGCGAAGGCGCCGGCCACCACGTTCACGATGCTCTCCAGGGCATCGCTCAACACCGCGTTGCTGTGCGTTACGCGCCACGCGGCGAACTTGATCGCCATGAGCACCACCCCCACGCTCACCACCAGGGCCTGCAGGCGGATGTCGGCGCGCTCCTTCACGCCGTGAAGATGGCAAGGTCCGGGCAGCCGGGCCATCCCTTGGTGTTCAAGACGTGTATTGCGCGGGGACCAAGTTCCTTCGAAGGGCTTCGCGCATCAGGGCCGAGCGCGTATGTACGCCGAAGCGCTTGCCGAGCAAGCGGGAATAGCCATCCACCGTCGATGGTGCAACGTGCATGATGTCCGCGATCCGCTTGTACGGGTGATCGAGAGGGTCGAAAAGCAACTCCAAAAAGCGCAGGTGCTCCTCCTTGATCGTGTCGCTGCCATCGGCTGCCTGCGGTTGCCACCAGCAAGTGCCACTCCCATGCACGGCGGCGACCGCAGCCCGGATCACCCCGGCATCCGCGTCCTTAAGCAGGTAGCCAAAGGCGCCTTGATCTTGCGCGCGCCGCACCCAGACCGAACAACTCTCCAGGCTCAGGACAATGGAACGGACCAGCGGGAACTCCTCCTTCAAGCGCGCCAAGACCTCGAACCCGTCCATTTGCGGCATGCGAATATCCACGAAGGCCATGTCGGCCGCGATCCCTGAGCGGAATGTCGCAAGCAATTGCGCGCCACTGTGGGCTTTGCAGACCACACGCGCACGCGCCAGCGGCCGTAAGGCGTTCTCGATCCCGTCCATGATCAGTGGATGATCGTCCACCAAGGCAATGCGCACAACGGCGCTGGGGGTGGCAGCACGTGACATGGAAGTGGTTTTCTCGAAAGCTAAAACCTCTCCATCCGATCGGACCTGTGCGATGAAAGATCTACGGATACCCGTATGCCCTTGCGCTAGGAGAACGCCTGGTGTTGATACTAGTATCGACCTCCCAAAGAAGAAGCCCGCCACCGGTTGCACGAGAGCGGGCCCTTCAGCACAACCGTACACCTAAAGCGCAGCAGCCATGTGCTAACGAAAGTACCGACCCGCCGGTGATGCCACAAGGCCACCGCACCCGGCAGGCGGAAAGAGCACCCGGGACGACCGGAAGCGGTAGGCAGCGTACTTTGCTGTACGCTACGTCTTCCATGTGCCAGGCGGCGGCCGAAGAAGGAAACAACTTGAACATGCCTGATACCTTTCTTTCATCCGGCCTGTCGCGCTTCTGGTCCTTCGTGGGGCGCGCAGGCTTGTCCATTTCGCTTTACGCCCTCGCTGCGATAGCGACGGCACAGAATCTGGTGCCCAACTGGTCGTTCGAAGACACGGCCTATTGCACCACCGCCACGAATCCGATCCTGGTGGCGCCGCCGTGGTTCAGCGCGAACAACGCAACGCCCGACGTCTACAACATGGATGATGGGCCTTGCGGGGTTTTCATGGATCCGGGGGAGACCATTGGCTTGATCTGTTACCAAGCCCCGTTCGATGGCGTGCGCTTCGCCGGTGAATACCTCTGGGAAAATGGAGGAGAACTCAAGGACTACATGGAAGTGGAGTTGAACGAGCCCCTGCAAGCAGGACACGCTTACCGTGTGGCCATGGAGATCTCGCTGCCGGACTGCTGGCAATGGGCAGTGAATGCCATGGGGGCTTACTTCTCCCCCGATACGGTGTTCGACCCCACGTTGCCAAATCCAGGTGTACTGCCGGTCACTCCTCAAGCCCAATTCCATGAGCCTTCGTTCTATACGGACGAGGTGAACTGGATGCATGTGGAGGACACCATTGTGGCTGCTGGCGGAGAGCGCTACATGGTGATCGGCTCGTTCACCAGTGCCGACTCGACCGAGACCCTGGCCGTGCCCGGGAACTTCGGCTTCAGCCATGCCTACTACTACTACGATGCGGTGGTGGTCGAAGAGATCACTGGCGTTGAGGGCATTGGCGAGGGGCTCACGATCACGGGCCAGGATGGCCTGCTCGGATTGCATTGGCCGGGCATGGAACGGATCGACCATGTCTCCGTTCATGACCTGCGTGGGCGCTACGTACTTCGGAGCTCCGAGAGTGTGGGAGGTGCGAGCGTGAGCATCGACCTGCGCTCACTCGCGCAGGGATCGTACGTCATCGAGGCGGCAAGCGGAACCCAGCGTGCAGTTGCGAAATGGATGAAGATGGAATAGAGGTGTCGGGCGAAAGCCTGACATCATGAGAACGTCGATCATAGTCCTTGCTATGCTGACCCATTTCTGCGCCTTTGCGCAGGTGGTGGACTGGCATATAACCGGTAACGGCAGCACATCGTTCGGTACACATTTCATCGGCACAACAGACGCTGTTGAAATGTCGCTGCGAACGAACGACAAGGTGCGCTTGGTCACCAACCAGGATAACACCTACAGCATCGGCAGCTTCACTTCCCGGCCAGCATACGGCTTTGTGGGCATCAGCCCTACAAGCTACTTCTGGGACAACGGCCCCGGGCCTTTCAGCCGTTTGCATTTGGCAGAACCCGGTGCGAATGGTTTCCAAGGCATCGGCTACCGCCCCTGGATGCGCAATGAGCACCACCCCCACGCCCACCACCAGAGCCTGCAGGCGGATGTCGGCGCGCTCCTTCACGCCGTGAAGATGGCAAGGTCCGG
>CAZFAW010000014.1:0-2534 GCA_964517015.1 uncultured Chryseobacterium sp. | reverse complement strand
CGTCATCGAGGCGGCAAGCGGAACCCAGCGTGCAGTTGCGAAATGGATGAAGATGAAATAGGTGTTGGGCGAAAGCCTGACATCATGAGAACGTCGATCATAGTCCTTGCCGTGCTGGCCCCATTTTGCAGTTCAGCGCAGGACTGGGCCATTACTGGCAACACCGGTACCACTTTCGGTACCCACTTTGTCGGCACCACAAACGCTGTTGAGATGTCGCTGCGAACGAACGACAAGGTGCGCCTGGTCACCAACCAGGACAACACCTACACCATTGGCAGTTTCACTTCCCGGCCGGCCTACGGCTTCGTTGGCATCAGCCCTACCAGCTATTTCTGGGACAATGGCCCCGGCCCTTTCAGCCGTTTGCATTTGGCCGAACCAGGTGCCAACGGTTTTCAAGGCATCGGCTACCGCCCCTGGATGCGCAATGGCATCACCTTCACGGGCAACGCCGATCAGATGTACATCGGGCAGAAATACACCTACGACGATCCGGAGGATGAGGACTCTGGTGAACTGACCGACTACACTGATGCGATCATACAGTGGAGTGATAACCCTGGCACGTGGCTTAGCGACCGCATGCGGTTCATCTTCACTTCCGAGTATGATGCAGATCCCACTGGCAACGGTTCATTGGAAGGCTTGGAAGCCATGCAACTGTTCCCAAATGACAGTGGATCGGAGGTATTCGTTGGTATTGGCGATTGGTATGGGCACAGCGCCACACCGAGCGAGCGGCTCGATGTGTTGGATCGCACCGTGCGCATTCGCCAATTGGTACCCGACTACGAGGACCAGGATCTGGAGAAGTTCGTGGTGACGGATGACAACGGCCGCCTGCACTGGCGTAACATGACCTCCGCACCGGACAATTGCGAATGGGAGCAGATCAGCGGTGGGGCCTATGACGACGACGTTGTGACCGCTCTTGGCACGAATCCCGGTTGCCCGGATGCGGACAACAGCGTAGGTATTGGAACGAATACGCCTGCGGCGAAGCTGGATGTGGTCACAGATGAACCTGTGGATGGCAGCCCGGGTGTCGGAATCCATGTGCTTGCAAAAGGGGATGATGATGACTGGACTTCGGGCGTGCTCGTGACCGTGCTTCCGAGCTCGGGCTACACGACAGCTTATCAATCCGGGGTGGAGGCGAACGTGTCGAACGCTACTTCGAACAACATCGCGATGTATGCCACAGGCAACATCACGGGTTCGGTTTCCTCGGCAGCCAACTATGGCGTGAACGCGCTTGCATACAGTTCCAGCAGTGGCACTGTGAGCAATGCATATGCCTTGAACGGATTGGCTGAGAACGGAGGATCCGGAACCACAGTCAGCAATCACGGAGTTTACGGTAAGGCCATTGGGGGCACATACGACTACGGCGTATTCGGCATTTCGAACGATGCAGCCGGATCCTACAACCATGGTGTCTTCGCGGGTGCATCGAATGCCACGAACAACTATGGGCTTTATGCCGTTGGTAGCAGTGGAACCACCAGTTTTGGTGTCTACGCACAAGCATCAGGTGGTTCGACGAACTACGGCGTGTACGCTACTGCCTCAGGTGGCACGAACTGGGCGGTATACTCCAGTGGTAATCAATTCAGCACTACGGGGTCCGCTTGGACGACGTCCGATGCCATGTTCAAGCAGGATATTGAGCCGCTTACCGGTGCGCTCGATCGGGTGATGGCTCTGGAGCCCTCTACCTACACCTACGATAACGAGGCGTACGATTTCATGAACCTTCCTGAGGAGCCTCAATTCGGATTGATCGCACAAGACGCCGCGGAAGTGATCCCGGAGTTGGTGCGTGAAGTGGTCCGACCCGCCGACCTGGACAGTCTTGGCAATGTGGTACATCCGGAGCTGGCGTTCAAGGCCATGAAGTACGATGGCCTCATTCCTATCCTGATCTCCGCCATGCAGGAACAGCAAGCCCAGATCGCTCAACTCCAAAGCGACCTTGCGGGTTGCTGCTCAACGGAACGTATGCAACTACCGGGCGGTGGCAACGATCAAGGCATCAGCACGGGCAGCACCGTTGCGTTGGATCGCGCTACGGAGCAACTGCGCATCCAGCCCAACCCCTTCGGCGATGGCACCACGATCACTTACAACCTCGCCGCCGCCGGTCAGGTGCGTCTGATCGTGAGTACCGCCGCCGGTAAGCAACTAAGCGTGCTGGAAGAAGGCATGCGCGATAGTGGTCGGTACACCTATGAATGGAACACGGTGAGCATGGCCAGTGGCGTTTACAATGTGATGCTGCTGGTCGACGGCGCACCCATGGTGCAGAAGGCGATCAAGATCGTACGGTAGCGATACGCATGACATTTCGAAGCGAAGCCCCGGCGATCTGCCGGGGCTTCGCTGTTCGCCCAACCTTGTGCCCCAAGCCACGGACTGGCATCTTCGCCCCATGTTCCTGCTGATCGCCCTGGTGTTCGTGGCGGGTTATGCCTGCATTGCGCTGGAGCACCCGCTGAAGGTGAACAAGGCCGCGCCGGCCCTGCTCACCG
>CAZFAW010000013.1:1729-18001 GCA_964517015.1 uncultured Chryseobacterium sp. | reverse complement strand
ACGCTGCGGACACCGGGGCCGACCGCATCGAACTGTACACCGAGCCGTATGCCGCTGCATTCCCGGTCGATCCGAACGCTGCGGTGGCCCCGTTCGTTCGTGCCGCCGAACGTGCATTTGCGCTCGGCCTCGGGCTGAACGCCGGTCACGACCTGGACCTTCATAACCTGCGCTTCTTCCATCGGAACGTTCCCCACCTGCTCGAAGTATCCATCGGCCATGCGCTGGTGTGCGACGCCTTGCACTACGGCATGGCCAATACCGTTGGACTTTACCTGAGGGAACTCCGGTGAGCGTTGAACTCTTCCATCGTCGTTCGGGTTCGGGCCCTGCGGTCGTGATCCTCCACGGCCTGTTCGGCAGCAGCGACAATTTCGCGTCCATCGCAAGGGACCTCGCCACCGGCACCGACGTGGTGCTCGTGGACCAACGCGACCATGGACGCTCGCCGCATACCGACGGGGTGGACTACGCCCGCATGGCCGACGATGTGCACGCGCTGGTGCAGCGGCTCGGCCTGCAGGACATCACCCTCGTGGGCCACTCCATGGGCGGAAAGACCGCCATGTTGTTCGCACAGCGCCACCCCGACCTGTTGAAGAACCTGATGGTGATCGACATCGGCCCACGCGAGTACCCATCGGGCAACCACGACCATATCGTGGAGGCCCTGCTCACCAGCGACCTCGACGGCAAGCGCACGCGTGCGGAGGTGGAAGCCCACCTGGGGCAGCATGTGAAAGAGCCGGGCGTGGTGCAATTCCTGTTGAAGAGCCTGTATTGGTCGTCCCCCGATCGGCTGGCCTGGCGTTTCAATGTGCCCGTGCTGGCCCGGGACCTGCCGCACATCCTCGCATCCATCGGACCTCAAAAGGTGCAGGTGCCCACGCTGTTCCTGCGGGGGGGGCAGAGCGGGTACATCACGCGCGAGGATGTTCCCGCGATCAAGGAGCAATTCACCGATTCGCGCATCGACACCATCGACTTCGCGGGACACTGGGTGCATGCGCAGGCCCCGGAGGAAGTGACGCGTGCCATCCGTACGCTCTCCCGGACATGAGGGCGATCCTGATCATCGGCGCCCTGTTCGCCCTCACCCGGGGCATGGCGCAGCCGGACAGCACCTGGGTGCGCTATCAAGGTGGGATGGACCTGCGGGAGGGCATCTACCTCGACTTCCGGAGTTTTCGCATGAACGCGCCATCGATCCCCAAGGATCGGCTCACCGACGATCAAGGCCGCGCCGTGGCCAATATCCAGGATACCCGGCGTTTGTTCCGGCCGGACAGTGCGGAAGGCCGGACGGAGCTCGACCTTGATCGCGCCTGGGGGTATTGCGAGAACAACGTGGTCTACCTGCGTGCCGGCAACGGGTTCTATCGGATCGGTCAGTTCGGCGCCCTTTGCCACCTGGTCTTCGAACAGAGCTACTGGACCGCGGATCCATACTACGGCGGTATGTACGGCAGCGGGCGCACCACCGTGCAACGCCAGTACCTGCTCGATATGGATTCGGGACTGTTCGCGGAGTTCGACCCGGAGACCATGGACCGGGTCCTGGCACGCGACGAGGCACTCCACGCCGAATGGCGTGCACTCGATCGGAAGCAACAGAGGCGCGAGGCCCTCTACTTGTTCCTGCGCCGGTACAACGAGCGGCACCCGCTCTATTTCCCCCGGTGATCGCGGGCGTGATCCGTGCTGCGCTCCATCCCGGTACCTTGGCCCGCTCATTGCCGGGCCGCCCGGGATCCCATGCTACGACCTCTTTCCTTCCTGGCCGTGAGCGCCCTTGCGTTGCACGGCTGCGCACAATCCTCCGATACGCGCCTGGTGCCCATGGTGGTGGGCTTCTACAACCTGGAGAACCTCTTCGACACGATCGATCAACCCGAGGTGAACGATCAAGAGTTCCTGCCGGAGGGAACCAACCAGTGGACCGGTGCGCGCTATCGTGAAAAGCTCGGACACATGGCCCATGTGATCGGGGAGATGGGCACCAACGTGCAACCCGGCGGCATCGCCGTGCTGGGCGTGAGCGAAGTGGAGAACGGCGGCGTGCTCGAGGATCTGGTCCACACTTCACCGCTCAAAGAGCGCGGCTTCAAGGCGGTCTCGCACGAAGGCCCTGATGCACGCGGCGTGGACGTTGGTCTGATCTACAACCCGAAATTCTTTACCCTGCTTTCGCAGAAGGCGTACCGCCTTTCCATGCCGGAGGACACGGCCTTCAAGACCCGGGACCAATTGCTGGTGACAGGCTTGCTCGATGGCGATACGATCCATGTGATCGTGAACCACTGGCCCAGCCGGAGGGGCGGGGAGAAACGTTCCAGTCCGAAGCGCTGCGCCGCGGCCGACCTGGGCCGGCACATCGTGGACAGCCTGCTGGCCCGCAACCCCAACGCACGGATCCTGCACATGGGCGACCTGAACGACGACCCGGTCGACGCAAGCCTGCAGAAACACCTGCGCGTGGTGGGCGACAAACAGCACGTGAACGGCACGCTGCTGTACGGCCCCATGATGGAACTGTACAAGAACGGCATCGGATCGCTGGCCTGGCAGGATAGCTGGAACCTCTTCGATCAGATCAGCCTATCGCCCGCGCTCGTGACCGGCACCGGCGGGCACTACCGGTACCACAGCGTACGCATCTTCAACCAGCCCTACCTGCGCCAGAAGGATGGCGCGTTCGCCGGGTACCCCTTGCGCACGTACGTGGGATCGCAGTACCAGGGCGGCTACAGCGACCACTTTCCGGTGTTCGTGGTGCTGACGAGGGAGTTGTAATTGGAGGATCGGACAGGTGAGCCAGCTCCAAGAATGACCGGCCGAACGTTGGGGAAGCCTACACTCCCTATTCCACCACCATGCTGCCACTATAGCTTCGATTGCCCTTGGTCAGGGTAACAGTGTATAGGCCCTTCCCAACGTCGAATACATCCATGCGCGGATGCTCGTCTTGCATGTTCAGACTTTGCATGCGTACCATGCGACCGCTATTGTCAAACACGCTGAGAATCAGATCACGCTCATGCAAGAAGGCGTCAGGGATCTTCACCCTGAAAGAACCTTGGTTGGGGTTGGCATAGATGACTAGGGCGTCATTCTCCGCGCTGCGGAATTCGCCTATGCCCGCAATCTTGTCGTGCTTCGCAAGGACAATGTCGTTGTATCCGTATGTCTCGTACGTCTGATCCAAAGCGATTGATCCTGCGGAGGTGTCCGAGGGGAATATTGCGGACACATAGACCCCCGATTCATGCCCCTTCACGGCAATGCCTTCTCCTCTTCCCGCATGTACCACACCAACACACTCGCCGAGAGTATCATGCGCAGAGACGAACATATCGGAGTATGTGTCTGTCGTAAAAGGAAAAGACCCGAACATCGCGTCTCCGCCGACTGAACCGGTCATGAGAAGCGAGCCATCTGTGGCAACATCAATCCCCCGCACAATAACGAATTGATCTGAACCGAACTGGCGGACAAAAAGACGATCGCCCTCAGGACTATACTTGAATACCCCAGTCCACGGGCCGGAGGTGACCTCTGGCGCAAGCAATGTATCACCTATCACATAGGTGGAATCCATGAAATAGCCCGCGTAATAGACATTCCCAGCTTGGTCGAGATCCATCTGGTTCTCCCCTAAATCTCCAGAACTCGAGCATAGAGCAAACCTCATCCACTCAGCCGTTCCGTTGTTCGCATCGAACCGCAGCAATACATGCCCTCCCCCATTGATGTTCCTGGCAACAATCGTATCCACGGTTACGCTGTCATTCGGCGTGGAATTGGCCACGCTTCCTAAACCGAAGAGCGCACCGTTACCATAAGCCAAACTACCTACCCACAGGTGGCGAAGTGAGCCAGTATAGGCCATGATAGACTTCGCCCAAACTTGTTCACCATCGGACGAAAACTTCGCTAAAAAGGAACCTGCTGGCAGTGTGACTCCACCCACATCGAAAGTGCTCCAAGGGCCCCCTACACCGGCCAGGTAGGCGTTGCCATCATCGTCGACCGTTAAGGCCCTGCCATCGATTCCGCCGCTGTTCGTCACATTAACGACCCAAAGACAGTGTCCATCCAGGTTGAGCTTAGCAAGGAATGCAGCACGACTAGACGTCGTAAGTGAACATGTGTCGAGCGACATGCTCTGTTCATAGTAACCAGTGACAAACAAGAACTCGTTCAGCGTATCGCAAACCATGTCTAAGATGATCAGGGATCCTGCTGAGCTTGTGCAGTTTCTTATCCAAACAAGCTCACCAGATGCGTCATACTTAGCGATGAAGCTGTCATTCCGGCCAAACAACGTGTCCGTGTCGTAGTAAGCATTGTTGAAATCATCCGGACCGTAGGAGACCGCGTACTCACCATACGTGAAAGCATTTCCCGCGACATCAACATGTGCAATCGAGCCAAATTCCAAGCCCTCTCCGCCGACGCGTTTAGACCAGAGCCAGTCCTGCGCACGTCCCGGAAGGCAGCAGACAAAGGCAACGAATAGCAAAGGAAGTTTCATCTCAGTGTGAGTTGAGCAGCACGACGCTGCGTTTAAGTGTGCTTCCCTCCATGTCAAGTGTGAGGGTATAAACGCCCGGGGCGATTCCTGCATGGACGATATTGAAGTGGCTGGTCATGAAGATATCTGTCATGGCTTCTTTTCCGGTCTGATCCAACAAACGCCAAGTTCCGCGTATCCCCTCTCGCTCGGGAAGGACCACAACCGAAAGCGTACCTTGGCTGGGATTTGGAAATACGTTGACTTGGAATTCTACAGAAGATGCATGGAAGTCCAACTGGATGTAACGCTCTTGAGATGCCGATGATGCTAGTTGCAGCATTGACGTGGCTGTCGTGGTCGAGCGTAGATCTGCAGCATCGATGTCAGAACAATCAGGCGACAACGGTGCCGTATAGATGTGGACAGTTGATCCTTCGACGGCGTCGAATCCAGGGCGGAGGTTGACTTCATAACGTGCAACCATTTCCGTTTGGCCACCATCAGAGACATGATCTCCGTCGATTGTCAGGTCAATCGCAGTTAGCGTTGCAAAGGCTTGAAAGTCCTCAGTAGTACCTATTGCTACCACCTCATCATCTACGGTACGATCAAATTCCCGTTCCATAGAATGCAAGACATACGTGCCATCGCTTGCAATACTACCCTCGCTACCAGGCCAAAGTCCATAGTGGTGCCAACCGCAACCATAGGAGCTAATCTTCAAAACGCCAACGGTCCGATCTTTCGTAGGCGCTGCGTCATAGTAATCATCCGTCGGAGCGATGTCATATGCACGCACCTCAAAATCACCGTTGTCATCTGTATAGGCATGATACCCATACAGGATATCATCATCCGGGGTGGGGGTGCCCATATCACCGACCCAAGATGAACAATTCAACACTGCGTGGACAAGCGGATCACCGAACTGGTCCTCAACGTGACCAGTGATTGTGCCGAATAGGCCTCCTATGACGGTACTATTTACAGGATGGCCGAATGGATTGAAGAACACCTCGTTCATGTCGAGTGTGCTTGGAACCACATACGGTGCACTGGGCGCTGGCGGTGAGGTTTTCCAATCGGCAAAGGTCTGCGCACCTTGTTTTCTGAGGTTCACATTGGAGTTGTGGTAGCCATTTAGCGGATCCGTGTCGTCAGGGTCGCCCCGATTCAGAATCCCATAGTGGTTCTCGATATACATCTTGAGCGTAATGGTTGGATCACTGTTGGGGGGGTCGGGGTACCAATGTTTTTGCTGGAAGTCCCACCAGCCATATCCAGCTGCCCGGCTATCGCGTATCACCGGGAAGGTTGCTTGAATAAAGTCATTCATATCCGACTCATCTCCATATACAGAGACAGGGAATACATAATCAACTCCATCATGCGCTGGGAAACTGGTCTCAGCAATTATGTAGGGCTTCCTAATATTTTCAGAGTAGATGAACGCTTTGTCCAAGTAGCGTTCTGTTGATTGGGCAAGTATTTCAGTCATGTTCATGCCCATCAGATCCAATTGAAATGGCTTCGGATCCGAGTAAAAGTGCATATTCGCAAAATCCACCGGTAAAAGAAGCGGATCCCAGCCATCGCGGAATGAATCGGCGATGATATCGATGCCTCCAATGGTGGTCATGTGATCCGTGTCATATTGCCTAATGGCATTCACCCATTGGTCCGCAATCTCACAGATATCAGTCTTCGAGTGCGCGATAGGTGACCCCGAGGGCTCTCCGAAGAATTCGTAGGCCACCAGATTCCTGATGTCTTGGTCATGGATGACCTTTGCGAGTTCCTTCAAGTAGTTCGCGTAGTCGGTTATTTGAGACGAACCAGGCGCACCGTTAATGAGTTCTTGTTTGTCCGCGCAGATGAGAATAACCTTAAGACCTACCACATTGGCTAGGCTGCAGACTTTGAGCACATTGTCAAAATGCCAGTCGGCAACGGGGTTGGATGCAGGATCATAGGGAGGATCGAAGTTGAGTTGTTGATATACGGTAGCATCGTCAAAGTCCTTCAGAAAATCGACAGTGAAGCCCAGGCCGGGTTTTTTGTAGGGTGTCATGACAAAGCGGACAGTATTGTATCCGAGGTTGTCGATTTCATGAAAATCCCTGAGTATCTCAGCTGGCCCGGCCAACAAGTCCGTATAGTCAAACCCTCCATCCATACCATAGAGACTGGAACGCTGGATGTGGCAATGTGTTAGCTCAGTTGCTGTTGGGTCAGGGCCTGGTCGATTGGCTGTGTATTGCCAAGCGCAATCGATGTAATAGTTCATGACCATCGGGAAGAAATCGTCCCCGTATTCATCCTTGAATTGATCGCCCACAAGATGGATGTAGCCGCTTTGGGCCGCAGTACTCTCGGCGAAGACCAACAATCCGGCTACCGCCATTACATGAAAGACGTTCAGCTTAGCCATGGCGCTGCCTATTGCTTATGCTCCATTTCATCAAGCCGAGCCCTTAAGGAGTCGATTTCAGCCTTGAGCTGTAGGATGTATAGTGCTTGCTCCTCCACGTTCTTTAGCATACGCGATTGAAGATCGCCAATCTCAGCTCCTTCATTAGTCGCCACCTCTTTGGCTGAAGGCATGCCCGGGAGATGTTTGTGCGCGGCTAAATAGCCCCGCAGATCGGTCATTGGCATGAGCGAGTAGTCAGGCTCAAAAACGTAGTCCGGGAAGGCGCTGATGGTAACCTTCACATCTCGCGTGGCAATGCCTTCATCCACGTAGAGCATATAGAGCGAGGTTGAAGGGTTCGGCGGAACTACTCCTATCCCCACCTTCCCGTCAGCATCAATGCGCATAGCTTCAGATCCGTCAGTCTTGAAAATCAGATCTCGGTGGTTATTTGTCCCGATGTACTGTCCTGTCTGGATAGTGTTCCCACATAGGAGCCATGGAAGGGGTGACGGACAAGGTTTCGAAAACGTATTAGTCATCTTAAGTATCCTTCCGGTAGAATCTGCCATCAGTAGGGCATAGCCTGCACTAGGTGCCACGTCGTTCACCTTCAACCCGCCGGAGGAAGTCAGTGTTAGTCGCTCCGTCCCATTCGTCTTGAACACCAAATCCTTGCTATCACTTGTGCCAATGAACTGGGTCGGTGGGTTCGATCCCGTATTCCCAGTCATGGTCCAATCGGCCCGTTCTGGCTCATCCAAGTAAACGCTACTGCTGGTGCCCGTGCAACCGTTGACATCCGTCACCGTGAGCTGGTAGTTCCCCATACCCAGTGAGCTGCGATCTTCGGTCGTTGCGCCGTCGTTCCAGGAGTAAGTGAAGGGTGCGGTTCCTCCACCAACAGTCACGGCTATGCTCCCGTTGTAACACGCAAAGCAACTGACGTTATAGCCGTTGGGGTACTCGTAAGGTGTCGCACTGGGATCGATCGGCCCAGGCTCATGGAGGATCCAACTCCCCCCAGCGTTATGCTGGGGAGTGGCCGAATCCTTCACGACAACACTGTATGTTCCGCTGGCCAATCCGGTGAGGTTCTGCGTGGTCGCCCCTGTGTTCCACAGATAGACATAGGGTGCGGTGCCGCCCGTGACGCTCAGCGTGATCGACCCATCGCCGAGGTGGGCACAACTGACCTGAACACCGTGATAGTTGCTGAGGGTAGCACCGACATGTAAGGCCTGAGCGAAGAGGCTTGCCTGTTCGGCGATCGCAACCAGCAATGTGCTGAGAAGGAGAATACGTTTCGTCATGACGTAGGAGGTTCGTGTTCGATGGCATACAAGCTATGGTCATGAAACGCGGAATTGTTCCATCTGTTGAAAGTCGTTCGGTCCTCTGAAACGAAGAAGGGCCGCCCTTGCGGGCAGCCCTTCGAGGCGATCAGTTGTCGATCAACGTGCCACCATCACGCGCGCGCCGCGCAGGGTCGTGCCATCGTTCAGCGTCAGCGTGTAGGACCCCGTGGCCAGTGCACGCACGTCCACAGTGAAGCGCGAACCCGTTGCACGGCCGGCGATCATGGTGCGCCCAGCGGCATCCAACAGCGTGTAGTCGATCGGCGCGTTCGTGGTGCGCTCGATCACGAGCAGGTCGCTGGTGGGGTTCGGCATCACGGTCACATCCGTGGCGTCCAGTTCCAATACGCCGTTGAAGATCTCGATGTCGTTCGCATCACGCGGTTCGACCTTCCACTCGCTGAAACTGTAGCTGAGCGGACCGGTCACGTTGTACGATACGCCCACAGCGGGCGTGTAGGCGAAGAGGAGGTCGTCCACGAACACTTCGCCACTGCCGTCGTTCACTTTCCACTGTCCGTTGCCATCGGGCAGCACGGTGCACCCGGCGTTGGTCACCCGCACGAGCACGCTCTCGTAGGGCTCGGTGTTCGCGGCGGCGGTGGTGATATCGGTGGTGGTGGGCACGGGATTGCCGCTGCTCACGATGGCGGCGGCCGTCACGCCGTTCACTTCGGTGAGGCCGAAATACTCGGTCACGTTCCCGGTCACGGTCACGCTATCGCCGATCGCAGGTGCGATCGAACCGTCGAACACGAAAAGCCCGCTCCACGGTCCATTCCCGTTCTGGATCCAATACCCGGAACCGTAGGCGCCGGTAACGATGCCACCGGTGGCCACCGCCGTGCCGGCCAGAGGCGAGGCGCCGTCCGGTGCGGAAGTGAACTGGATGTCGTGGATCGTTTGCGGGGTGGGCGGATCGATGGTGCCCACGCTGATCGTCACGTTGTCCACCACGATCTCGTCGGGGCCTGCGCTGTTGTGCACGCTCAGGATGAACTCGCCGTCGGCGGTGTCGTGCGCGCAGGTCACCGTCTGCGTCACTTCCACCCAGGAACCGCCCACGGTGGCGTAGGCGTTGTAGGCGGAGTACCCGGAGCCGGACGTGCGTCCGTCGTACAGTCCGGTGCGGATCTCACCGGCTCCGCGCACCCAGAAGGTGATCTCGTACACGGTTCCGTTGGTCACGGCCACCGAGCCGGTGGTGAAGCGCTTGTGGGTGGATTCCCGGTTCGTGAGGCGGCAGGCCGAGGCTCCCGACTGCGGGTTCACGGTTTCCTGGGCGATGCTGTCCGTTTCGATGCTGGTCTTCGCACCGACCCAGCCGTCGGGCAGCCCGGCGGTCCAGGATTCGAAATCGTTCTGGAAGACGATCTGGGCCTGTGCGGCTCCGGTGATCGCGAGTACGGTGGCGAGCGTGCAGAGTGTTCTCATGGCATGGAAGGGTTGGGTCGTGGGCCGGGTACGTTTCATTGGATCACCACGTCGTCGATGTCGTAGCGCGTGGTCTGGGGTGTGCTGCCGTCTCCGCCGCTGTAGCGGAAGCCGATCACGAAATCGCCGCCCAAGGGAAGGTAGGGCGCGAGATCGATGTTGCCGCTGGGCACCCAGGTGTAATCGGCATCGCTCGATACCGCGTGCGTGCACGGGATCGGCGTCCAGGTGGCGGTGGCGGCGTTGGTCCCGTCGAAGTCGGTGCTGATGAACACGGCGAAGGGATCGTGCGTCCAGTAGGCCTTCTCGGTGATGAAGCTCAGCTCCATTCCGCTTGCGTAGGTGACCGGCGGGCTGATGAGCCACATCACGTTCACCGCCTCACCGCTGTTGTAGGCTTCGCAGCGAGCGAAGGAGGTGCCGCTGAAGGTGCCGCCTTCCCATACCACGCTTCCGGTGGTGGGGATGTTCTTCCAGCAGGTGATCGAGATCGGGTCGTATTGCACCACCGAGGCGAAGTCCTCTTGCACCGCCGTGGTCGCGGGGCAAAGGCCACCGCTGCTGCCGTCGCAACGCAGGCCGCTCAGTTGCACCTCGTTCAGGTCGCGGATGTAGAGCTGCATGGTGCTGTTGTACTGGCCCACCACCGCGGTGAAGCTGCCGTTGCCCGCGGGCAGCGGAAGGGATGCGAAGTTGGCGTAACCGCTGTTGCGCACGATGATGGTGTGGCCATCGCAATCGTGCAGGGTGCGGTTCTCGGTCACCTGATTGGCGGCATCGGCATAGGTCAGGCCCAGTTCGCCATCGATGAACTCCACACTGTCGAGGCGGATCAGGTGGCCTTGCAGTGCGGGCACGACCTGGTCGATCGTCACCACTTCCGGTTCCACCACCACATCCACGTCCTGCTTCACCACGTTCACGTCCACATCCACGCTGTCCAGCTGCAACATGCCGTTGTACTGGCTAAGCACGGTGCCGGGCAGGTGGATCCGGATCCGGTCGCCTTGATAGAGGCCGCCGCTGCTCAACAGCCGCACGTTGATCGCGGCGTCGCCGTCCTGCACGTAGACCTCTTTGTACAGGTTGCCGTTCTGTTCGTCGGCGGTCACCGTGGCGTACACGCTCCAATCGGTGGTGTCGAAATGCACGGGCGCACCGCTGAACATGTTCCGCAGTGAATCCAGTGTGATGATGGAGCCCTCGGCCAATTCGTGCACGGGCGGGGTGTCCAGGTCCTTCTTGCACGCAGTGATCAATGCGGCCAGGGCGGCAGCGCCAGTGAGCAGGAGGGAGGTGCGGGTGGTTCTCATGTTCGTTCAGAAGCTGAAGGTCAGCATGGCGTAATAGGTGCGACCGTACATGTAGCTGTACTTCGCCGGGAACTTGTCAGGGTCGTTGCTTTCGTAGCGCAGCTGTTCAAAGCCGCCGGTCACCAGGTCGGTGTTGTCCAGCAGGTTGCTCACGCTCAGGTTCAGTGCGATGCGGTATTTGCGCTGGATCATCCAGCTCTTCATGGCGAAGATGTCGAGGGTGAAACCGTCGTCCAGCTTCTCCTGGTCCAGCAGTTGGGCCCATTGCGGGTCGTCGGTCACCAGGTTCGCCACCGCTTCGGCCGTGCGCCGGTCGGGGTTGGGGTCCAGGTACATGTCGGCGAAGAAGTTGCCGTTCACGCCCACGCTCCAGAACGCGGGGTCGTTGTAGCGGATCCCGGCGCTCGCCGCGGTCTGCGGCATTCCGCCCAGGCGGAAGTTCTCCCAGTACACGGTGCGGTCGCTGGCCAGGATCTCCGTGCTGTTGTCGCGCGTGATCCGCGCTTCCGGCCGTGAACCATATCGGTACTGGCCCGTGGTGAACACGGCGTTCACCACCACGGTCGAGCTGGCCTTGGCCTCCACGCCGAGCTCGATCCCGGTATGGGTCTGGTCCACGCCCTGCATGGTGTAGTTCACGAACGTGCGGAACTCGTCGTGGTAGTAGCTGCGGGCCCACACCTGGTCGGCAATGGAGGCGTGGAAGAAGGTCGCACGGGCTTTCACGCGCGGTGCGCGGACCATGTAGTTCACATCGCCGGAGAACACCTTTTCGGTGGTGAGGCCCGGGATCGCCTCGTCGCGCGTGCGCGGGCTCACGTACACGGTGCGCGCAACCGGGGGGCGGGTCAGGTATGCCGCGTTCGCTGTGATGTAGTTGCGGCCGTTGATCTTGTAGGTGGCGCCGGCCTTCACCCCGTAGGTGACGAACGACCGCTTCTCGCTATCGCCTTCGGAATTGTCCGGGAACAGTCCATTGCGGTAGAAGCCCTTGCGCCAGAACGTGGTGGTGCCCAGGGCAAGCCCACCGTAGGTCTCCCATTGCCTGCCGCGGTGCTCCAACTGCCCGAACACTTCGGCCTGCCGGATGTTCAGGTCGTATTTGAACCCGAACTCCTCGCCCTCGGTCACTACGTGGTTGGGGTTGTTCAGGTCGTTCTGCGATTGGTCGGGGTCCACGAAATCCTGTTCCGCGAACTGGTCCACGTCCACCCAGAATTCGCCCCCCAGCAGGTCGTCCATCACCTTGAAGTTGCGCGCGCGCTGGTTCTGCGCCATCAGGCCGAGCGTGAGCGTGTTGCGAGGATCGAGTTGGCGGCTCCATGCGCTGTTCAGCCCGTAACGCAGCAGGTCGTCGCGCACTTCCTCCACGATGTATTTGCTCCGGCGGCCGATCAAGGTGTCGCCGCTCACACCGTCGGCATCGTGCAGGGCGTACAGGTTGTTGCGGTTCGCATCGTAGAGCGCGTCCCAGTCGATCTGCTGGGTGTTCACGTCGTTCTGCCAGGCATCGGTCAGGGTGGCTGCATAGGCCGGATCGGTCTCGCTGTAGTAGCTGGGGAAGTTGCGGTAGTAGTCCGGGCGCGGGTCCTTTGCATCGTACCAGTTCAAACCGGTGAGCCCGTCGCGACCGAAACTGGCGAACACGCTGGTGGTCCAGGTTGTGGCACTGTCCGGTGTGTACCAGTCGGTGACCATCAATACCGGTTTGTGGTCACGGCTTTCGCGGGCATTGCGCTTTTCCCCAGCCTGATAACCCCAGTTCGGATTGTAGTAATGCGTGCCGGTCAGGTCATAGGCTTCGGCGGTGGCGATGCCGGCCCGGCCCTGGACCAGGTTCACGCCGAAGCCGGTGAATCCGATGCTGTGCCGTTCGTTCAACTTCTTCTCCGCGCTGAGGAAGTAGGAGGTGCCATAGAAATAGGTACCGTCGATGTACCCTTCCCCGGCCCAGCGGTGCGAAGCGCTCAGGGCGAACGCCCATCCGTTCTTCATCAGGCCGGTGGCGTAGGTGCCCATGAGGCGGTTGTTGTAGCTGCGGTTGGTGAGGGCGTAGCTGGCGCGGAAGCCCTTGCGCACCCCGCTCGCACGCGCATCGATGTTGCTCCAACCTGCAATACCTCCGAACCCGAAGCGGGAGGCCTGGATCCCGGTGTGCACTTCCATGCGGCGCGTCACGTCGTTCAAGCCGCCCCACTGGCTGAAGGGGGCCCAACCCGTTTCCAGGTCGTTCATGCGCACGCCGTTGATCGAGATCGGGTTGTTCTCCGCATCCAGGCCGCGGATCCGGAACCGGGCCGCGCCGAAATTGTACCCCGCCACGCTGGTGAACACGTCGCGAGAACTCTGCAACAATCCGCTCACGTCCTGCGATTGCGCTTCGTTGTCCAGTTCATCCTGCGAGAGGGTGAACACTTGTACATGGGGCTGCGCGGTGCTGTCGGCCACAGGCACGGTGTCGTTCTGGGCCTTGAGCAACAAGGCCGGGACCAGCAGGAGGATCGATCCGAGCGCACGCGCCGCGACCGGTCGAAGAAGGGAACTATGCAAGGGGAGTACGGTTCAGGATCAAACGGGTGCCTTCCGGGAAAGGGGGGCAAATGTAGGGACCGCCCTTGCCCGGCAAAGGTGAGCCAGGGGTCAACCTTCCGGTATGTTTTCGCCGACAGGATATGCACCATTGTTGGCAACCGGTCGCAGCGTTCCTGACAAGCATGATCCGGTACCCTACCTTCGCGGGTTGAGCCACAGGGATAAAAGTCCCTGAGGTTCAGCGACCGTGAACGGCCTTCTTCGTTCTCCCCAGCGAGTCGTGCGCACGGTGGCGTTCATCGCCAGCGCAATCACCTGCCTGCGCGCGGAAGCTGCGCACTATTCAGGGGCCGATATCTCCTATGAGTGCCTTGGGGGCAACAATTACCTGATCACGCTCGATCTGTTCCGCGATTGCTCCGGGTTCATGATCGTGCCGCAGACCCTTACGTTCCAGAGCGATTGCGGAACCACCTTCACCGTGGCCAACATCACCCCGCCTGCGGGTACGGAGGTGAGCCAGCTCTGTGCTTCCGCCTTGGCCAACAGTTCTTGCAATGGCGGCCCGCTCCCGGGCATCCAGCACTACGTGTTCCAGACCACGGTGAACCTGCCCCCGTGCGACGGTTGGACCATCAGCTGGAACCTCTGCTGCAGGAATTCGACGGTGAACCTGAACGGCACCCCGGGCATGTACGTGGAAGCCGTCCTTAACAACGCCACGGCACCGTGCAACAATTCGCCGGCGTTTAACGACCAGTCGATCCCCTACGTGTGCGTGAACCAGCCCGTGTACTACAACTACGGCGTTACCGAACCGGACGGCGATTCACTGGTCTATTCCCTGGTCGGCGCGCAGTATTACGCAGGCGGTGCGTTCCCGGTCACGTACATGCCCGGCTTCAGCGGAGCGGCGCCGATACCGGGTGCCACGCTCGATCCGGTGACAGGCCAGCTGGTGTTCACCCCGACCGTGATCGGCAATTACGTGGTTACCGTACTGGTGGAGGAATACGATGCGGCAGGCAACCTGATCGGAACCGTGATGCGCGATCAGATGTTCGTGGTGCTGAACTGTACCGGCTCGGCACCCGCTACGGCCGGTCTCTCCAACAACACCGCCGGTCTGCTCACCGGTCCCAACAGCATCGAGGTGTGCGATGGCCAGTCGTTCTGTGTGGATGTCGTGTTCTCGGACGGTGATCCGGCCACCACGCTCCAGGTGGTGTCGAACGCATTGGCCTTGCTGCCCGGAGCCACGTTCACCGTGACCGGGACCGATCCCGCGATCGCCACGCTCTGTTGGACCGGAGATCTGGCGAACACTCCCGTGAACGTCCTGGTCGAGGCCGACGACAATGCATGTCCCGTGGAGAACATCGCCTCCACATCGATCAACATTGTCACGGTGGCGGGTGCGGGCGCGTCGTTGGATCCAGGCACCGATGCGTCCGTTTCCGCCTGTGCCAATGCCGCGCCCATCGATCTGTTCGCCGCGCTGGGTGGAACACCCGATGCAGGTGGGATCTGGTTGTATCCCAACAACACCTCGAACAACGGCTACTTCGATCCGGTCGCGGATCCCACCGGCGACTATACCTATATCGTGGGGAACTCCTGCGGCAGCGACAGTGCCACGGTCACGGTGAGCCTGCTTGCCGCCCCGAACGCGGGCACCAACGGAACGCTCACCTTGTGCACCAGCAGCTCGGCGACGGCCATGTTCCCTGCCTTGGGCGGATCACCACAGGCAGGGGGGACCTGGACCGGACCCGGCGGCGCTGCGCACGGTGCGAGCTACGATCCTGCCGCCGATGCGCCAGGTGTCTATACCTACACGGTGACCGGTGCCGGTGCATGCGGTAACAGTTCCGCGACCGTGACCGTGAACGAAGTGGCGCCTCCCAATGCGGGAACGAACGGCACCTTGTCGGTTTGCTCCAACGGAGGTGTGGTGGGCTTGTTCGCCTCTCTGGGAGGAACGCCCGATGCGGGCGGTTCATGGACCAATCCTGGAGGGGCTGCGTTCGGCGGCAACTACAATCCAGCAGTTCACAATCCCGGTGTATACACCTACACGGTGAACGGAACAGCGCCCTGCCCGAACGCAAGCGCAACGGTGACGGTCACCGAGAACATCTTGCCGGTGGCTGGCACCAATGGCGTGCTTGCTGTGTGTTCGTCGATCCCGCCGGTGGCCTTGTTCGCTTCGCTCGGCGGAACTCCCCAGGTGGGCGGCACATGGACGGCCCCTGGTGGAATACCGTTCAGCGGCACCTATGATCCGGCCGTGAACGGCAGCGGGGTGTATACCTATACCGTCACAGGCATCGCACCTTGTCCGAATGCGAGCGCAACGGTCACCGTTACGGAAACGGCTGCGGCCTTCGCCGGTGCGGATGCCAGCATCGCGATCTGTTCCAACAATGCGGTGACGAATCTGTTCACCCTGCTTACCGGAGCAGCAGCTGGTGGCACATGGACAGCACCGGGCGGTGGTGCGTTCAGTGGGAACTATCAGCCCGCCACCGATGGACCTGGCGCTTACACCTACACAGTGACCGGCACGGCACCCTGTCCGAACGACCTCGCGGTGGTCACCGTGACAGAGAACGCGGCAACAAGCGCGGGCCTCGATGGAGCATTGTCGATCTGTTCCTCGGGCGTGCCGGCCGATTTGTTCACACAACTATCTGGCGCGGATCC
>CAZFAW010000013.1:0-1629 GCA_964517015.1 uncultured Chryseobacterium sp. | reverse complement strand
TGTGCTCCGATGGATCCATCATCAGCATGATCGCATCGCTCGCGGGAACCCCGGATCCAGGAGGCACCTGGAGCGATGGAGGTGGCGGCACCGTACCGGATCCATTCGACCCGGCGGCGTCCAGCGGCGGCACCTTTACCTATACGGTGGCTGGCAACGGAACCTGTCCGGATGCCACCGCGGTCTTGACCATCGTCGTGAACGATGCAGTGAGCGCGGGTAGCGTAGGCTATGTCGCCTTGTGCAGCACATCACCGACCATCGACCTGTTCCTACAACTCGGCGGCAGTCCTTCGCCGGGCGGCACATGGACCGATCCCGGAGGAGCGACGTTCACCGGCGTGTTCGACCCGGCATCCGATATGGCTGGTGTCTACACCTACACGGTGGTGGGCGTGGCGCCCTGCACTTCTTCCAGCGCCTCTGTGAACGTCGAGGTCGCGGAGCCCGCGAACGCGGGCCTGGACGCTTCCGCTACGCTCTGTTCCACGGGCGCAGTGGTGGACCTGCTCGCGGTGTTGGGTGGAACGCCTGATGCGGGCGGTACCTGGAGCGATCCGGATGGCAACGCCACCACGGCTTCGTTCGATCCGGCGACGGGCCAACCCGGCACCTATACATACGCGGTAGCCGGCATCGTTCCGTGCCCGGACGATCAGGCCAGCGTGATGATCACCGTGGTGGAGGCAGTGAACGCAGGCACGGATGGCGACACGACCGTCTGCGACGAGGCGGCGCCCTTCGCGTTGTTCGGGCTGCTCGGAGGCCCGCCCGATGGTGGCGGCTCCTGGACTGCACCTGGAGGAAGCGCGTTCAGTGGCACCTTCGATCCGTCCGCGCATGCACCGGGCACCTATACCTATACCGTGAGCGCACCGGCACCGTGTCCGCCGGACCAGAGCGCGGTGAACATTGAAGTGATCGCGGTGCCGCACCCGGACCTCACCATGGAGGCCGCCTCAGGTTGCCTTCCCGTGCTGGCGGTTTTCACCGGCGATCCCACCGGAGCGGGCGCGTGCTTCTGGGATTTCGGCAACGGCGTCACCAGCACGGATTGTGCGCCGGACACCGTGCTATACGATGTGGCCGGTTCCTACTCCGTCAGTCTCACGATCGATCCCGGGTTCGGGTGCGCGAGCACCACGGTCCTGGCCACACCGGTGGTCGTGGCCGAAACTCCCGTGGCCGCGTTCCTCCCGCTTCCTTCCGTGGTGAACACCGCGGACCCGTTGGTGCACTTCAACAACACCTCGGAGGGCGCGACCGGATGGCTCTGGCAATTCGATGATCTCGGTACCTCGACCCTCGAGGATCCCACCTTCGTGTTCCCGGCTGAACTGGAAGGCCTTTACGACGTCTGCCTGATCGCGTACGCATCGCCCACCTGTACCGACACGGTCTGCGAACGCATCGAGGTGGTGGTGGGACCGAACGTCTTCGTGCCCAATGCCTTCACACCCGATGGGGACGGCGCGAACGATGCGTTCGGTCCGGTGGTGGTGGGCGTTACCGACTACCATTTCTGGATCTTCGACCGCTGGGGCCAGCCGCTCTTCGCATCCACCGATCCGTCCGAGCACTGGGATGGAACGTTCAGCGGTGGCACCGAAGTGCCCGAAGGCGTGTACG
>CAZFAW010000012.1:8495-18079 GCA_964517015.1 uncultured Chryseobacterium sp. | reverse complement strand
CATCCCACAGCAGTTCACCTTGGTTGGTTGACACCCATATGCGCTTCACTTCGCGCCCACTGATATCGCGCAGGATCAATGCGCCCTCACCCCCAGCCCCTCTCCCAAGGAGAGGGGGAAGTTCCACCAATACGCTTCCGCTGGTCGGGTTTGGATACACCTTGAGCGTGAATGGTGCCGCCGGATCTGTTTCCTCCACCCCCACATCCAACCCGTACAACCGGCTCACGAAGCGCTGGTTCGGAAGGAAAGAACAGCCGGTTCGGCGAACAGGCCACCCAAGGCTAAGCGGCTTGCTCAAGAGTTCCAAGGGATGGCGCGAGAAAACGAGGAACGGTTGCGCGTACCGCAGGACTCTCGGGCCATCCTGCCGCGCTTTCTTTGAAAAGCTCAAGGCGGTATGCGCCAGGGTCCGCGCAGGGTTTCTCCGCCGATGACACAAATGCTCCGACAAGTCGGGGTCATGGCACTTGTCCGCGTAGCGGAGCATCGGCGTCAACTGTGGATCCCTGTCCTGTCAAGGATCGGAGATCCGATGTCCCTGGCGCGTACCTGCGCACGCGGTACGGGGGGCGCGTCTACTGCGTGAGCGTGAACCGCAGGCTGACGCCGATGTTGGTGTTGCTGCTGGGGAAGCTGGTGGAGATCACCGGCTTGTTGATCACCTTCTCGTAGAAGGCGCGCACGTTCAGGCGCTGGCTGATCACGTAGTCGGCGCTGGTCTTGATGGAGATGATGTTCTGGCCCGCGGTGACCTGGTTGGTGAGCTGTTGCATGCTGCGGATCACGGTGTTGTTCTGGCGCAGGCTCAGGTCCACCCGCACGTTCAGGTCGCTCTTCGGGGTGTTGCCGCCGATCTGGAAGGGGAACTTCACGTTCTTGAACCGGTAGCCGCTGCCGATCACGTACTCCACCCCGCGCACCTCGGTGATCTGGTTGTTGGAGAGGCTGAGGCTGATGCTGCGATCGCGGTTGTACTCGAACTTGGTGAGCAGGCTGTTCTGGAGGGTGGCGTCGAAATTGATCAGCGGCCGCATGGCCTCGGTGATCGTGACCACCGTGATCTGCCGCGAGGGGATGAAGTTGCCGCCCGCGTCGAGCGCGCTGCCGTCGGGATCGTAGAGCAGGTTGGTCTGGTAGCTGCCCAGGTTGAAGCTGCTGCGGTAGCTGTGGTTCACCGTGAAGGTGCGGAAGAACTTCTTGAAGAGGTCCAGCTTGGTGAGGCCGTCGTAGGTGATGTCCCAGTTGGGCAGGGGCACGGTCTTGAACGGGTCCAGGCGCACCTTGCCGGCGTTGGTGCCCGTGTAAGCGGCGTAGAAGGCGGGGATGATCACGTCCTGGCTGGTGGTGTCGTACCCGTACCAGAAATCGGAGCCGGGTTGTTCGAAGCTGTTGGGGTTGCCCTCGCCCAGGCGGCCGCTGATCACCGGCAGATCGGCGAGCATGTTCTGGAAGATGGTGCTCACGAAATTGTCGTCGTCGCGGCTGAAGGCGGTGAGCCAGGTGATGGTGCTCACGGAGAAGTTCCCGAACTCGCGCGGGCTGTCGTTCACGTAGCGCGCGCTGTCGTTGTTCCAGCGGAAGAAGCTGCTGCGGTTGTTGCTGTAGCTGCGATTGGCCTGCAGTTCGATCCGCATGCTCTTGAAGGGCTCCAGCGTGAGGCGTGCGTTGATCGTTTCGGAACGCGTGTTGGTGTACGGGTTGAAGATGCTGGGCGTGCGCACCAGCCAATCCTTGCCGGCGGCTTCGGTGGCGAAGTCGCGCACCAGGTCGCCGGTCAGGTCGTGGTTCTGCTGGCCCAGTACGAAGCCCCATCCGGGCGCTTCGAAGTTGTCCATGCCGATCACGTTGGTGGTGCGCCCGTAGCCCGGCAACAGCACACCGCTGTTCTGGCTGTAGGTGAGGCTGCCGTTGCGCACGCTCATGAGCACGCGGAAGAACCCTTCGAGCGGATCGATCTTGGCGCCCTTGTCCTCGTCCTTGCCGCCGCTCTTGTCCTTCTCGTCCTTGCCCGCGCCCTTGTCGTCCTTCGCCGGTGCCTTGCCGCCCTTGCCTTTCGCCGCCTTGCCTTTGTCGTTGATCCGCTTCAGGTAGGGGATCTTGTTGTAGAGGTTCACGAAGTTCACCTGGGTGTTCAGGGCCAGGTTCTGGCTGTTCTGGATCGTGGCGCCGAGGCTGTCCTGGGTGAAGGGGGCGCGGTCCCATTGGTAACCGGCGCCGTAGGTGGCGTTGGAGGTGATCCAATCGGTCAGCGGGAACTTGTCCAGCGGCAGGGTGTAGGTGAGGTTGGCCGTGTGGTCGTAGCCGGTCACCTCGCCCCAGTTGGTCACGCTGCTCATCACGCTGTCCTTCCAGAGCTCGTATTCGCCGCGCACCTTGGCATCCACCCGTCCGGGCGGTTCGCCGATCACCGCGTTGTTGTTGGCGTTGAAGTCCAGCTTCAGGCTCTTGGTGATCTCGTAGCGGAACCCGTACTGGCTGTTCCAGTTGAAGTTCTTGTTGTAGGTTGGGCTGGGCGGCAGGCTCTCGATGTCCGGGTTGGGGCGCACCAGGCGTTCCATGTACATGCGATCGATGCTGGTGCGAGCGGTGAGCTGTTTCAGGCCGGCGTAGAAGTTGAACTCCTTGATCGGCTTCAACCACTTGCTCTTGCCCACGAAGCCCACCTTGTCGAACGGCTTGATCAGCTTGGGCTTGGGGGAGTGCTGCCAGGCGAGCGACCCGCGGTAGTCGCGCTGGTTCTCGTACTGGGTGTTCACGTCCCTGTATTCGCGATCGCTGTAGGAGTAGGCCAGGGTGAAGTTCTCCACGTCCCAGAAGTGCTCCTTGGTGCCACCGCCGCCGGCCTTGCCCGTGGCACCGGGATCGGCCACGCGTTCCTTGCGCACGTTGGTGAAGTTGATGCTGCGGCGCCGCGTGTAGGTCTGCGACTGTTTCAGCCGTTCCCTGCGTTCGTCGCGGGTGAGGGTGCGCGTGGCGTCGCTCCATTCGATGTCCGGGTTCAGCGGATCGTACTGGGGGTTGCTGATCTGTTCGTTGTACCCGATGAACATGGGGATCTTCACGCCGCTGCGCTCGGGCAGGAACTTGCCCATCTCCAGGTTGGCGGTCACGTCGATCCCGTACTTGGTCTCGCGCTGCCGTTCGCTCACCTTGCTTTCGATCTGTCCCCAGCCGGGGGTGCTGTAGTTGCCTGCCACGCTCACGTTGCCCAGGTCGGCCAGGGTGGCGTTCACCCGGGCCAGTGCCGCCCAGCCGCCGCGCTGGTCGAAATCGGTGAGGCGCAGTTCGTTCACCCACACCTCGGCGCACTGGGTCTGCGCGTCGTCCGCGATCCAGGGGTTGGCCTCATCGCCGTCCTTCTTCGGGTTGCGAATGCCGATCATGATCGTGGTCATGCGGCTCAGGTTCGGGTTGCCCTTCACCCAGATGCGGCGATCGCCGTCCATCTGCAGGTAGCGCAGGTTCACCGCCGCACCGCCCTGGTTGCGGGCGATCTTGGCGTCGTTCAACTTGGCGAACTCGATCACCATGTTGTTGGCCACGGGCCACACGTTGTAGGGGTCGTTGTTGTTGAACTGCGAGGGCACGACCGGGATCTCGTACTCGTAGTAGTTCTGGTCGAAGTCGTTGCCCAGGCGGATGAACACGCTGATGTCGCCGTACTGGAGCGGATCGCCCGCATTGCCGCTCTCGGCGTGCACGTACATCTGCAGCTTCTTGTAGCTGCGTATGTCGAAGCTCACGTTGCGGAAGCTGGCGCGTGCATCGCCATCGCGCAGGCCGCAGGTGAAGAGCTGCAGGCTCTGTTCGTTCAGGCTGCGCAGGTTCGTGCTGGCCACATCGATCTCCTGGTTGATGTCCGGCGGCAGCACGTAGTTGATGGGGGTGCGGTTGCCGTTCTCCTCGATGTTCACCGCGGCCGTGGTGTAGACGGTCTGTTCCGGGTCGCCGCCGATCACCTCGCCCGGCGTCTCCAGGCTGAAGTTGTACTTGCGCCATTCGCCGCGAACGAACTCCAGGCGTGCGAAACGCAGCACCACGGGCTGCTGCCAGCCCTTCACCATCATGCGCATGAAGCGGATGCTGCGGAAGTCGCTGATCCCGTTCACCACGCGCTCCGGCTCGCGCACGGGCACCTTGAACTGGTACCAGTACACCTGCTTCGTGCCGGCGGGCGTGTTGGCGGTGGCCAGCACGCGGTCGGTGATGAAGTTCTGCCCCACCACCATGTCCTGCGGGCGCAGGCTCACCTTGTACTGGAAGTAGCTCTCGCTCTCGCTCAGGTTCTGGTCCTGGTTGATGTCTTCCGTGGTGGGCAGCGTGGTGGATTGCGTGGGGTAGCTCTCCGGGCTGTCCTCGTCGGTGATCGAATTGCCTTCCAGGTTGTTGAACTTCTTGTAGCGCTGTAGGATGTCGTACCCCAGGTCGTCGAAATCGCTGCCGCGATAGAAATGGTAGTCGTCGGCCGCGGGATCGGGGTTGATCACGGAATTGTACACACCGGGATCGACCACGCCCTGCACATCGGAGAGGTAGTCGGCGTAGGGCGCGAAGTTCTGTTCCGTGCGCCCTTCGATGTCCGGCTGCGAGTCGGCCAGGCCGTCCATGCCCACGTCCTGGTAGCGGTAGCTGTTGTCGTCGGTGATCGCGAAGGCGTTCACCACGCTCTGGGTGGTGGGCACCACGCCGGCCGTGGTGTTGTCGGTGGTGGCGGCCGCATCGGTGAGGTTCTTGGGCAGGCCGTTCTCGAAGGCCTTTCGGCTGTCGCGCAGCAGGTCCTCGCTCAGGTTGCCCAGGTCGATGTAGAGATCGCCGCCCGTGCTGTTGTCGCTGTCCTCGTTGCTGGCCCCGAACACCCCTTCCTGGAAGGGGTCCATGACCCAGAACTGGATCGTTTCGATGTTGCTGGTCTCGAAATCGGTGGTGGTGATCCGGCGGGTCATGCCGCCCCAGCTCTCGTCGGGGTTCAGCAGGGTGCCGTCGTTGTTCAGGTCGAGCGTGAAATTGTACGGGCCGCGTTCCGCCGGGTAGTAGGCCAGGTCCAGCACGGGGATGTTGCTCGGTGTGCCGGCGGGCAGCTGGCGGTTGGGGAACACTTCCTGCTCCAGCACCTCCCGTTGCAGGTTGTTGCCCTGTATGGCGGCGTTGCCGTAGATGTTCGGCGGGGTGGTGCTGTTGTTGCGGAAGAACAGCGGATCGATCACGTACCAGTTCAGCAGGCCGCGTTTGAAGTTGGTGCCCAGGCCGAAGCCGTCGCCTTCGGGGAAGAGGTCGGGCTGGCCCATGGGCGTTGCGGCATGGAACCACTGGCTCTGCGTGCGCAGGTCGATCGTGCTCACGCTGCCCTCGAAATCGTCGATGTAGCTGGTGCCCGCCTTGCCGATGGCCTTGTTGTGGCCCGGGATCAGGTAGGCGGCCTCGGCGCTGGCCTGCACGCTGCTGATCTGCTTGGTGGCATAGAAGGGAAGGTGGTCCACCACGTTGGTGAGCCAGTTGCTCTCGCTGCGCCAGTTCGCATCCAGGCCCAGGATCGTGTTCGCGATGGGTTCGTCCCCTGCGTTCACCTTCTGGGTGAGGGGACGTTCGTACAGGTTCATGATCGTGCCGCCGATCGTGAAGTCCTTGTTGATGCGGTAGTCCAATCGGGCGCCGCCGAGGGTCTTGGTCTGGATGCTGAACAGGGAGTTGCTCTCCAGGGCGATGTTGATCGGGGTGCCGCTTTCGAGGATCCCCTGGTTCAGGATCCGCACGCGGCCCAGGTTGTAGTCCACGGTGTAGTCCTGGTTCTCCACCAGCCGCACGCCGCCGGCCGTCACCGTTACGCTGCCCTGCGGGATGTTCACGCTGTTCAGGTTGATCACATCGCTGCTCGCGCTGCTGTAACTGCCCTTCAGGCGGAAGCGGTTCAGCTCGGGCAGGTTCTGGGCGGCGGTCTTCGTGCTGTCGTAGAGCTGCTGGAACACGATGGTGTTGCGGATCTCCGGCGGCTGGATCGGGTTGAGCGGATCGGGACCGATCAACGCGTTGTTCAATGTGGACCCGAACGGCTCCAGCACCGGGAAGAAGATCCGTCCGTTCTGTGCGTTGATGGTGCCGCCGTTGATCACCGCACCATCGACGAAGTCGAACATGCCGTCCGGGTTCGGTGCGTTGTTCGGATCGAGGCGGTCCATGCCCACCACCTGCAACAGCGGCTTGTTGTCGATGGGCGACCTGGGGATGTAGTTGATGTCGACGCCCGTGGACGGGTTGTTGTAGACCATGTCCAGGCGGAAGTTGTCGCTGTTCACCTGGAAGGCGCTCAACGAGTACACGTTCTTCATCATCAGGTCCCACAAGGGGATCCGTGGATCGGTGATCGTGGCCTTCAGCAAACGGAGCATCAGGGCATTGGGCGGCGCGATCCCGTCCGTGCTGAACTCACCGACCTGGTAGGTCTGGCCGTTGTAGGTGTACTGGTAGGCCACGGCCAGCACCTCGTCGTTGTTCAGGGCCTGGTTCAGCCCGATGAAGCCGAGCCGCTGGTTGAAGGTGTACTCGCTGGCCGGCAGCAGGCGCGCGCTTTCCAGCTTCTCGTAGTGGCGGCTGGCCTGCAGCCCCAGTGCCTGCAACGCTGCGGCGGCGTTCACGAACCCGCGGATCGAGGCGTTGCCGCTCACGTTCGCGTACACGCTGTTCGCATCGTTGTTGGGCAGGTCGCCCGCGCCATCCACGATGAAGCCGCTGCCCACCAGTGCACTGCTCACATGGTTGGCCGCAATGCTCGCGGTGCTGGCGTCCTCGCCCAGGTCGGTGAAGGCCACCAGGTTCCGGTTCTCCTGGAAGTCGCTGCGGGTGTTGGTCACCCATACCTCGATCCGGGTGATCTGGATGCCGCTGTTCACCGTGGGCAGGGTGCGCAACGCTTCCTCGTAGTGGTCCCGGAACCAATGGCCCAGGAAGTAGTATTTGTTGGCCTCGTACTCGTCGGCCTTGATGTCGAAGAAACTGGTCTGTGCGCCGCCCTGTACCTGCACGTTGCGCCGCTGTCCCTTCTCCTGGCTGAAGATCGCCGTGGCCGTGAGGCGCCCGAACTTCAGTTCCGTCTTCAGGCCGAAGAGGCTCTGGCTGCCCTGGATCAACGAGCTCTGCAGCGGCAGGCTCACGTTCCCCGCCTCGATCTTCTGGATGATCTCGTCCTCGTAACCGGTGTAGCCCAGCTTCACCTGGTTCTGGAAATCGAACGTGGCTTCGGTGTTGTAGGAGGTGTTGATCTTCAGCTTGTCACCGATGTTGCCGACCAGGTTCAGCTGGATCTTCTGGTCGAAGTTGAAGGTGGTGACGGTGCGCTGGTCGACGGGGATCCGCGGGTTCTCGGTCTTGCTGATGTTCACCCCGAAGATCACCTCGGCGCTCCCCTGCGGGCGGATGTCGATGGTGTTGCCGCCGAAGATCCGGTCGAAGGCCTCGCCGCGCACGTTCACTTTGAACCCGAAGGGATCGCTGTCACTGCCCGTCTGCTCGCTGGTGCGTTCGGTCCAGTACGTGTCCATCGCCTTCTGCATGTCGTAGTTCAGGTACTCGTCGAGCGACATGCTCATGGGGTGGCGGTAGTCGAACCCTTCGTCGCCACCCACGGTGCTTTGCAGGATGTATTGCCCGGTGACCGGGTCGTAGATCACGTTGTTGTCGATGTTGGAGGGGTCGGCGAGGTTGATGTTGCCGTTCCCCTGATCGCCCGGAGCCACGGGGTCGGTGATCGGCCAGGGCAGGTCGA
Source organism: uncultured Chryseobacterium sp. (assembly GCA_964517015.1). Classification (GTDB taxonomy): domain Bacteria; phylum Bacteroidota; class Bacteroidia; order Flavobacteriales_F; family PHOS-HE28; genus PHOS-HE28. Next base: position 10,320 of record CAZFAW010000012.1, on the reverse strand, counting down.
TCGTGGGGCTGTCCACCTGCTGGGGCAGGGCTTCGAAAAGCAGTTCCGCGCTGGCATCGGCACCCCACGCGCAGAGCAACGCCAGCAAGAGCACTGCCTTCAAGCAGGTATGGAGCCGGTGGCGCCTGGAACGGTGCATGCCTTCGGTCAGAGGTTCTTCAGGGTGAGGCGGATCAGGTCTTCCAGGGCAGGCGGGCCGTCCTTGTGCTCCTTCAACACGCCCTGCAGGGCTTTCTCGGCTCTGGCACGGTCCAATCCCAAAGAAACCAGCGCCGATAACGCCTCTGCCCGCAGGCTATTGCCCCCGGCACCGGCCGCCAGCGCCAGGGTGCGTTCCACCGGCTCAGCGGCCAGCTTGCCGCGCAGTTCCGTTACGATCCGCTGCGCCAGTTTAGGGCCGATGCCTTTGATGCTGCGCAGGAAGGCTTCATCGCCATTGAGGATGGCCACGCGCAGTTCCGCCGCACCGCGTGCACTTAGAATGGACATCCCGATGGTGGCGCTCACCCCTTGCACGTCGATCAGTTGACGGAACACATGGCGTTCTTCGGCGCTCAGGAACCCGTAGAGCCGGTGTTCGCTCTGCCCGCTGCGCACATCCACGCTCACCGCATAGTGCACGTGCAAGCGGACCGCGCCGCGCTCGGGCAGGCCTTGGTACACGTTCAGCGGAACGTGCACGATATAGCCCACACCGTGGCATTCCACCACGCAATGGCCCGGCGCTTTTTCCAATAGCTCTCCCCGCAGGCTGTCGATCATCCTGTCCAGTGCTGAGTTCCTGTTCCTTCTTCTGCGGGTAGAAGTGCTGCGATGGCAGGCGTTTTCGAAGGGGCCGCAAGGTAAAAGGACCGGCGGATCCACGCATGCCCGATGTTCCTTTGTCGGCAATGCCACAGGATCGGGAGCGGGTGGTGGTCTTCACCGGTGCCGGGGTGAGCGCCGAAAGCGGCCTGCGCACCTTCCGCGGAAGCGATGGGCTGTGGGAGGACCACCGCATCGAGGACGTGGCCACGCCAGCAGCCTGGGAACGGGACCCCGAACTGGTGCTCCGATTCTATGATGCGCGCCGCGCCCAGGTGCTCGATGCGCAGCCCAATGCCGCCCACCGGGCCATTGCCGCCTTTGAACGGGGTTTCGATGTGCAGGTGATCACGCAGAACATCGACGACCTGCACGAACGCGGTGGCAGCACCAAGGTGCTCCACCTGCACGGCGAGATCCTTCTGGCGCGCAGCACCCGCGATCCACGGCTCGTCACCCGCATCAACGGGCCATCACTCCGGCCGGGCGAGCGCTGCGCACTGGGATCCCAACTTCGACCGCACATCGTTTGGTTCGGAGAACCCGTGCCCTTGTTCGAGGTGGCCGCGCAGGCCATGGGCCGCGCCGATCGTGTCATCATCGTGGGCACGAGCCTGCAGGTGCACCCGGCCGCGGGACTGATCCGGTTCGCCCCGGCACATGTGCCCGTGCACGTGGTGGACCCTGCCGGAACCCGCTTGCGATCGCCCCGGCTTGAGGTCTTGAATGAACCGGCCAGCGTGGGCATGCCCGCGCTGGCCGATCGGTTGTTGCGTGAACGGGTCTAGCGCGCCGCCACGGTGATGCGGCGTGTCATCAGGGCCTTGCCACCCTGCTCGAGCGTAGCGAAATACACCCCGGGCCGCAGTTGGCCGGCAGCGATCACGGTGCGCCCTTGCGCGCTGGAAAACGAGCGGGTGAGCACGGTGTTGCCCAGCACATCGCGCAACACCACGGATCCAAGGCTGCCCGGGTTCGCCAGGGCATGCTCCAGCACCACGTTCTCACCGACAGCGGGATT
>CAZFAW010000012.1:6211-8395 GCA_964517015.1 uncultured Chryseobacterium sp. | reverse complement strand
GCGGGGGGTGATAGGATCCCAACAGCTTCGTGTTGTCGTGCTGCCGGCCTCCAACGGTGCCCGCTACTTTCGACACGCCGCCAGGCAAGTGGTGCTTTCCTCGGCGACCTGAACCACAAAACCAACCCAGACCACATGAAGAAGTCGTTACTCCCCGTTCTGGCCTTGAGCCTCGCCACGGGCGCCATGGCCCAGATGCCGGACGGTAGCGTGTGCCCGGATTTCACCGGCACCGACCTGGACGGCAACGTACACCACCTGTACGATTACCTGGACCAAGGATACACCGTTGTAGTGGATGTGAGCGCAACCTGGTGCGGCCCCTGCTGGAGCTACCACAACAGCGGCGCTCTGGAAGGCCTCTACGAAGACCACGGCCCGGGCACGGCCGATGATAAGGTGATGGTGCTTTTCGTAGAGGGAGATAATTCAACCACCCTGGCCGATCTGGCCGGAACGGGCAGCAACACGCAAGGTGACTGGGTAAGCGGAACACCCTACCCCATCATCAACAGCGGCAGCATCGCGAACCTGCTTCAGATCAGCTACTACCCCACGATCTACACGATCTGCCCGAACCGCATCATGGTCGAATCCGGCCAGATCAGCGAAGCCGCCCATTGGAACCTCGCGCAAGCGTGCCCTGTGGCCGACAGCCCCTTCGATGCGGCATTGCTCGAGCCCCAGGCCACCATGGCCGGTTGCGTGGGTGCCGAACTGCCCCTGCACGCCCGCCTGCAGAACATGGGCACCAGCACCCTCACCAACGCCAACATCCAGGTGAAGCAAGGCACCACCGTGCTGGGCTCCACCACCTGGAGCGGCCTGCTGCCCACCTACGGCATCGCCGATGTCGACGTGACGGATTACGCCTTCGGTGCGAACGCGAACCTCACCTTCGAGATCACTTCCAGCGACGACGATGCTGCCAACAACACGACGAGCGGAAGCGTGGTGGTTTCGAACCAGGAGATCGGTACCTGGGTGACCGTGGAAGTCCGCACCGATGGGTACGGATACGAAGTGACCTGGCAATTGACCGACGGCTCGGGGTACCCCTTGTGGACCAATCCGGCCAGTGTGGCCAACAACACCACCTACAGCACCACGCTGGCGCTGAACGATGGTGATTGCTACGTCTGGAAGATCCAGGACGCATACGGCGATGGCATCCTCAGCCCCGGCTACTGGAAGATCATCAACGACGGTGTGGCCGTGATGCAGAGCAGCGGCGCCTTCACCTCCACGGTGAAGCCGTTCAAAGGCAGCCTGGCCGCCGATGTGGCCGAAGCCATGAAGGGCCGCGAGCCGAGCATCTACCCCAACCCGACCAATGGCCAGGTGACCCTTGCCATGGATGTACCGGCCGGCAGCCGCGCCACCCTCGATGTGTACAACGTGCTGGGCGCCGTGGTGAAGAGCCAGATCATCACCAATGCCGTTTCCACCGTGGACCTGAACGGCCTGGACAACGGGGTGTACTACTTCAACATCAACGCGAACGGCACCACCACCACCCGCAAGGTGACGGTGAACAAGTAAGCATGTAGCCCAACCTGGAAAGGCCGGCGATCTCCGGTGCGATACTTGCACCTTGGTCGCCGGCCTTTTCGTTGGCCTCCGATCCCAACCCCCATGAACCTTCGAACCACCCTGCTCGCTTCCCTGGTCGCCGTTCCCTTCCTGCTCGCGCTCGCCCCGCAGTCCGGTTCCCAGCTTCCCAGTGTCACGGTCACGAGCCTGGAAGGGAAGAAAGTGGACATGTCCAAAGTGACCAATGCCGGCAAGCCGATCATCGTGAACTTCTGGGCCACCTGGTGCGCCCCGTGCAAACGCGAGTTGAATGCGATCGCCGAGGTGTATGACGATTGGCAGGCCAAGACCGGCGTGAAGTTGATCGCCGTGAGCATCGACGACGCCCGCAGCATGGCCCGTGTGGCGCCGTACGTGAGCGGCCAGGGTTGGGAGTACGACGTGTACCTGGACCCCAATGGCGATCTGAAGCGCGCCATGAACGTGCAGAACGTACCGCACACCTTCCTGCTCGATGGTTCGGGGAAGGTGGTCTGGCAGCACAACGTGTACAACCCCGGCGATGAGAACGAACTCTTCGCCAAGGTGAAGGAACTTGCCGGAAAGAAGTGATCTTGGCGGCATGACCGGGAACATCCGGGCGACGCTTCG
>CAZFAW010000012.1:0-6111 GCA_964517015.1 uncultured Chryseobacterium sp. | reverse complement strand
CGCGGGCACAACCTGGTCCTGGGGGGGAGCTTCGTGAGCAAGTTCCAGGAGGATAAGGATCCGCTGTACGAATTCCCCGAGAACGTGGGCGCGGCCGCTGCCCGCATCAACTACATCACCCCGAGGTGGAACCTCTATGCCGAGTACGCCCGCAAGATCAACGATCCCAACATCAGCAATTCCTTCACACAGGACAGCACGCTCTTCTACAACTACAAGGACGGCCAGGCGTTGATGATCAATGCCACCTACAGTGTGAAAGGCTTCGGCGCCTCCGCAGGCTGGCACACGTACGACAACATGGTGTACCGCAGCGATCGCTCGGCAGGGCCTTTCGATCTGAACATCAACTACCTGCCCACCCTGGCCAAGCAACACACCTACAACCTGGCCGCCACGCTCTATCCGTACGCCACCCAACCCAATGGCGAAGTGGCGTACCAGGGCGAGATCTTCCACAAATGGAAGAAAGGCACCACGCTCGGCGGCAAGTACGGCACCAAGCTGGCCGTGAACGGAAGCGTGGCCTACTCGCTGGACAGTACGGCCCAACCCACCGACACGATCCATTTCATCGGCTACACGGCGGATCCCTTCGCACCGGGTGAGGAACTCTACTTCCGCGATGTGAACGTGGAGGTGCGCAAGAAGTTGAGCGAGCGCTGGGAAATGGCCCTGACCTACATCGACCTGGCCTACAACATCGATGTGGTGCAGGGCAAGCCGGGGCAACCGGTGATCTACGCCGGCATCGTCGTACTGGAGGGCCTGTTCCAATACACCGATGAGAATTCGCTGCGCTTCGAACTGCAACACCTCAATACGCGACAGGACCACGGCAACTGGGCCACGGCCCTGGCCGAATTCACGTTCAGCCCGCATTGGAGCCTCACGGCCATGGACCAGTACAACTACGGCGGCAGCGTGGACGTGGAGGAGATCCACTACCCCCTCGGTTCCGCCGTGTACACCCGCGGGGCGAACCGGTTCCAGGTGAGCTACGGGCGGCAGCGGGCGGGGATCTTCTGCGTGGGCGGTGTGTGCCGCCAGGTTCCCGCCGCGAGCGGCCTTTCGCTCTCCATCACCAGCACGTTCTGAGCCATGCGCCACTTGCTGCTTCCCCTTTTCACGCTCTCGATCCTGCTCGCAGGCTGCGACCGCGTGGATGCACCACAGAACCCCCTACCGACCACCAGCGATTGCGAAGGCGTGGGGAACGGGAACGGGTATCGCCGTGTGCTCCTGGAGGATTTCACCGGGTTCCGCTGCCCCAATTGTCCCGCTGCCGCCGATGTGGCCAGGCAACTGCAGTCCGTCTATTGTGAGGACCTGATCGTCGTCGGGGTGCACTGTACCTCCACCTTCGCTGCACCGGTCGCTTCCCCTCCCGATCCATTCTCCACCGATTTCCGCACAGTGGCCGGGGAGACCTATGTGGGCTCCTTCGGGTTCACCGGGCTTCCCGGCGGCTTGATCAACCGCACGGTATACGGAGGCTTGCTGGTGCTCAACGCCGGCTCCTGGGGCGAGGCCGTGGCCGATATCCTGGGGGATCCGGCCCAGTTCGAGATCCTCTTCAGCCAGGCCGACTTCAACACCGGCACGCTAACCCTGGATCTGGAGGTGAAAGTGGCCGTGCTCCAGGACGTAACGGGCGACCACAACCTGACCATCTACCTGATCGAAGACCACATCGCTGAAGCCCAGGAAGACAATCGCGTTCCCGGTGGGATCGTGAACCCGTACGACCATAGGCACGTGCTGCGGGACAACATCAATGGCACCTGGGGCGAAACCGTCGTCACCGGCTCCGCCACGGCAGGCGATACCCTGGCACTGGGCTACAGTTACCCCCTGGCTTCCAACGTACTAGTGCCCTCCAATTGCGCGCTCGTGGCCTACGTTTACCGCGTGGACAACGACGAGGTGATGCAGGTGAGCGAACGGAAGCTCATTCCTTAGGCAAGGATCCACCGGCCCTTACGTTCTACACTGCCGGGATCGTGACGGATGGATGTGAAGTTCCCGGGCCGTGCAGTACCGATCGGCCGGATCTGGATTACCTTCAACCTCGCTTCAGACGGGCCCGCAAGGGCAGAACGGCTAATACTCTACGCGTGATGATGGAACAAGGCAGGAAGATGATGGAGTTCAGCAAACAAGTGCTCCAGAAGGTCAGTTTCGACCAACGTCTTTTCAAGAAGGAACTCATCAAGGCCCGCCGCTGGTTGGGGCAGCACGATCAATTGGTGCTGAAGGCGTGGTGCCTGGCCACCTTCGGGCACATGTACCGCGATGTGATCGTGGAGGTGTTCCAGAAGACGATGCGGGCCTGATCCGGGAGCGGTTCACTCCGCGAGGAAGTCCAGGTTCCGGCGCAAGCCACGGTATTTCGTGCGCTTCACCGCGCTGCCTTCGAACAGGCGGTCGAACAGTGCCTCGGTCATTCCGTGCCATCCTGCCGCGGAGAGTTGCATCACTTCCGCCTTGGGCTGGAATTGCGGTTCCGAATGCGGCTCGCTGAACCGGTTCCAGGGGCACACCTGCTGACAGATATCGCAGCCGAACACCCAGTTTCGGAAGCGTCCACGCTGCGCTTCGGGAATGGCCTCCTTCAGTTCGATGGTGAAATAGCTGATACACTTGCTGCCGTCCACCTGGTAGGGTCCCGTGATCGCCTCCGTGGGGCATGCGTCGATGCAGCGGCGGCAGGTGCCGCAATGATCGGTGGCGGGTGCATCGGGGGCCAGTTCCAGGTCGAGGATGATCTCGCAAAGGAAGAAATACGAGCCCTGGCCCTTCCGGATCAGATTGCTGTGCTTGCCCAGCCAACCCACGCCCGCACGTTGGGCCCAGACCTTTTCCAGCACCGGCCCACTGTCCACGAACACGCGCAGTGCCACCTCGCCGAACCGCGCGTGGATCCAATGGACCAAGGGCTCCACGCGCTTACGTAGCACCTTGTGGTAGTCGCGCCCGTAGGCATAGGTGCTGATCTTCGGAGCGGAAGGATCCTGCTGGGCGGGGGGGGTGGAATAGTTGTAGGCCAGGCTCACCACACTGCGGGCGCCCGGTACCAGTTTGCGCGGGTCCAGCCGCAGATCGAAATGATCCGCCATGTAGGACATGGTGCCGTGCCTGCCCTGCCGCAGCCACTGCTCCAACCGGGGCGCTTCCTCTTCGAGGAACCCGGCCTTGGCGACACCACAGGCCAGGAAACCCAATTCATGCGCCTTGCACTTCAATTCGGCGGTGCGCGCGGCAGGGTCCATGCCCATCAGCCCTCGCCGAAAAGGCCGGCGTCGCGCACGGAGGGCACCTTGCCCAGGTGCCGGTAGGCCCGTTCCGTGGCCTGGCGGCCGCGCGGTGTGCGATGCAGGTAGCCCTCCATGATCAGGAACGGCTCATATACCTCTTCGATCGTGCCGCTCTCCTCGCCCACCGCCGTGGCCACGGTGTTCAACCCCACAGGCCCGCCACTGAACTTTTCGATGATGCACAGCAGGATCCTGTTGTCCATCTCATCGAGTCCGTGCGCATCCACGTTCAATGCCTGTAGGGCGTGTTGGGCGATGGGCAGCGAAATGGTCCCGTTGCCCTGGATCTGGGCGAAATCGCGCACGCGCCGCAACAAGGCGTTGGCGATGCGGGGCGTGCCCCGGCTGCGCCGGGCGATCTCGCTCGAAGCCTCGGGGTCCATGGGCACATGCAGGATCTCCGCACTGCGATGCAGGATCCCGTTCAAGGTCGCCGCATCGTAGTAATCCAGCCTGCTATTGATCCCGAACCGTGCACGCAACGGGGCCGTGAGCAACCCGCTGCGCGTGGTGGCCCCCACCAGGGTGAAGGGGTTGAGGGTGATCTGCACCGTACGCGCGTTGGGCCCGGCATCGATCACGAGATCGATCCGATAGTCCTCCATTGCGCTGTAGAGGTATTCCTCCACCACCGGGCTCAGGCGGTGGATCTCGTCGATGAAAAGCACATCGCGTGGCTCCAGGTTCGTGAGCAGTCCGGCCAGGTCCGCGGGTTTGTCCAGCACAGGTCCGCTCGTTACACGCAGGTTCACGCCCATTTCCTGGGCAATGATGCCCGCGAGTGTGGTCTTGCCCAGTCCGGGAGGGCCGTGCAACAACACATGGTCCAACGCCTCGCCGCGCTTCAACGCCGCCTGAACGAAGATCTTCAGGTTGTCCGTGACCGCATTCTGGCCTGCGAACTCCTGGAACTGGCGGGGCCGCAGCACTTGCTCCAGTTCACGGTCGCTGGCGGTGCGTTGTTCGTTGCGAACGTCGAAGGCTTCGGCCATGGCGGGGTAGGTGCGAAAGTACCGCCCACGGCCACAAGGCCGCATCGTAGCACCGGTGATCCCGGGCCGCCGTGCCGTTCACCTACCGTTCGGCCGGCGCCCGGACAGCACGCACCAGGTCGCCGAGGAACACCTTGAGACCGAACAGGTAGATCGGTGCATTGAGGCTTTCATCGAGCTCGGCCGTGGCCATGGTCAGCCGGAAGCCCCAGCCACCGCTCAAGGCGAAGTACTCGAGGAACCGGTATTGCACCGTCATGGCCGGTTCGTAGAGCACCACGAACGCACGCTTGAGCCGTTGTCTGCGACCGTCGGCACCCTCGTACACCAGGGAACCGCCGCCTATGCCCAGTTGCACCGGTATGCTCACCTCCCAATGGCCCCGCAGGAAGAAGGCGTAACTGAAATACGGCGTCACATACCCCAGGCGGAGGCGTGTGCGCACGGCTCCGAGGCCATCCACCTGGCGCTCCTTTTCCACGGGTGTGAGCAGGAAGCTGTACCCGATCCCGTAGCGAACACGGCCCGCATGCTCGAAACCGGCCTTCACACCGAGCAGCCGCACGTTCTGGTTGCTGATGAAACTGCCCCGGGTATCGAGGCTCGCGGTGAAGCGGCGGGGCTCGTCCAGGAACAACCCGATGCTATCGATCAATTGGGCCCGCAACGCGAAGGGGAACACCCAAAGCAGAACGGCCATCCCGAGCGATGCGGGACGGCCGTTCCGGTTCGATACGTTCGGGTGGATCACCCGTGGTCCTCTTCTTCGCCGGGTTCCAGGGGAACGGTCTGGGGAACGAAATCCTCGGACTTGCCGGGCTTGCTGTAATCGTAGGGCCAGCGATGCACCACGGGCAGCGGACCGGGCCAGTTGCCGTGCAGGTGCTCCACGGGGGCGGTCCATTCGAGCGTGTTGCTCTTCCACGGGTTCTGCACCGCGCGCTGGCCGCGGTAGATGCTGTAGAAGAAGTTGTAGATGAAGACCACCTGGGCCAGGCCACCGATGATGGCGAAGACCGTGATGATGATGTTCAGGTCCACCACGCCATTGAACATGGGGAACTCCGTGTAGCTGTAGTACCGGCGCGGCGCACCCGCCAGGCCGATGTAGTGCATGGGGAAGAACACCCCGAAGGCGCACACGAACGTGATCCAAAAGTGCACGTAGCCCAGCTTGGTGTTCATCATGCGGCCGTACATGCGCGGGAACCAGTGGTACACGCCGGCGAACATGCCGAAGATGGCGCTCATGCCCATCACGATATGGAAGTGGGCCACCACGAAGTAGGTATCGTGCACAGGGATGTCCAACGCGCTATCGGCCAGGATGATGCCCGTGAGGCCGCCGGCGATGAACGTGGCCACCAAGCCCACGCTGAACAGCATGGCCGGTGAGAAGCGCAGGTTGCCGCGCCACAGTGTGGTGATGTAGTTGAACACCTTCACCGCGGACGGGATGGCGATCAATAGCGTGGTGAAGACGAACACGCTGCCCAGGAAGGGGTTCATGCCGGTGAGGAACATGTGGTGCCCCCACACGATGAAGCTGAGGAAGCCGATCGCCAGGATCGATCCGATCATGGCCCGGTAGCCGAAGATGGGTTTGCGAGCGTTCGTGGCGATCACCTCGGATGTGATGCCCAGGGCGGGAAGCAACACGATGTACACCTCGGGGTGGCCGAGGAACCAGAACAGATGCTGGAACAGGATGGGGCTGCCCCCCACGTGGTCCAGCGCTTCACCGGCCACATGGATGTCGCTCAGGTAGAAGCTCGTTCCGAGCGTGCGGTCCAGCAGCAGCA
>CAZFAW010000011.1:0-18133 GCA_964517015.1 uncultured Chryseobacterium sp. | reverse complement strand
AACCCGCGACCCTCAGCTTGGGAAGCTGATGCTCTACCAACTGAGCTACTCCCGCTTGCTCGGCCGCAAAGGAAACACGATCAAGCGAACCCGGGTGCATCGGCCTCCTCGGAAGCGGTGCCCCCGGGCTTAACATAGATTTGACCACCACGAAACCTCCCTCACCAACACCTCCCTGTCCTTTGCACCACCCGATCCTGGAGGAAAGCATGGCGAGAAAGCGGATGCCCAAAGTGCTTGTGGTGGACGACGAGGAGGACATCCTTGAGCTGCTGAAGTACCACTTGGAGCGCGAAAATTATCAGGTCTTCACCACCACCAACGGACAGAACGCCGTTCGGCTGGCGAAACTGGAAAAGCCCGACCTGATCGTCCTGGACATCATGATGCCGGAGATGGACGGCGTTGAGGTGTGCATGCAATTGCGTTCCATGCCCGATTTCAAGGAGACCTTGATCGCCTTCCTCACCGCGCGCAGCGAGGATTATTCGCAGATCGCCGGCTTCGAAGCCGGCGCCGACGATTACATCGCAAAGCCGATCAAGCCCAAGGTCTTCATCAGCCGGGTGAAGGCCCTTTTGAAGCGCGCCGGAGTGGACCGCTCCAAAACCCAGGTCTTGGAAGGGCATGGGATCCGGGTGGACCTTGAGGGGGTGATGGTTTACAAGGGCGATACGGAGATCCAATTGCCGAAGAAGGAATTCGAATTGCTGGTGCTGCTGATGGGCAAACCCGGCAAAGTGTTCAAACGGGAAGAGATCTACGAGCACATCTGGGGGTCGGACGTGGTGGTCGGCGACCGGACCATCGACGTGCACATCCGCAAGCTGCGCGAGAAACTGGGCGACGATGTGATCAAGACGATCAAGGGCATCGGCTACAAGTTCGACGCCTGACTCCCCCCGCTCGCCCCCCCTTCTATATTTGCGGCCTTTCCCGGATTCGGGGTGTAGCTCAGCCCGGTTAGAGCGCTACGTTCGGGACGTAGAGGCCGGTGGTTCGAATCCACTCACCCCGACCAGGCCAAGCCCTTGCGACCACGTCGCAGGGGCTTTTTCATGTGCTTTCTGGCGAACGCATGCCCAGGACCTGGTCTCCTCCAGGCATGTAGGGCGCCTTACCTTTCATGCTGCATCCAAAGGCCGTTTCCATGGCCCGCGCGATCGTTCGTGGAAATACCGTATCACTATCCATTGAACAACAAATTGAATTTCAGGGAATTATGTAAAACCACCTGCCAACCTTCCAAAGCGGCCGTTCCTTCGTGTTTCCACGCCGTTCCTTGTACGGAACATCGTGTCCAGGCATCCTTGGCGATCCTCCTGCGTCTTCTGTTCGGAACCCGATGTCGCGCTCGTACAAAATAGCCTTGATCCTGAAGAGCCGGAGCAGCCTGCCTGTGTATCGCGACCTCAGCAAGTTGAGCGAACGGGAATTGGACGAGCACGTCTCAGCGATGATCCGCCGAATGCGCGCGAACGAGAGTTCGATCATCGCCCGTATGATGTTGCGCCAGCCCACGTTCAGCCTGAATTGAAGGCGGCAGGTCCGCTGGTCGTCATCCACGCACGGGCGTGAAGAACACGGTTCATGCATGCCTCGCGGGTTCGGTTCGCGATCCTATCTTCGCTGCGCATATCGATCCACATGTCCGAGCATCACCACGAGGGGCATTTCCCCGAAGAAGCTGAAGAGAACGCGATCGGCGGGCCGGTCCTTTTCGCACTCATGTGCGTGGGAGCGGCCGTGCTGGTGATCTGGGCCCTGAGCTAGGCGGTGGCGTTCCGTTCCAGGTTGTCGCCGGAACGTTCCAGATACTCATCCCGCCGGACCAGGAGATACCAGTTCTCGGAGATCTCCGAGTAGCCCTGCTCGAAGCAGAACACGTAGTAGTTGCCGCTCTTGGTCCGATGGGTGTTCGTGTGGTACATGAAATTGAAGCCCCGTTCGAGGAGCTTCTCACGGTGCACCTTGGTCTTCCCTTCGGGGCCGGTATTGAGCTCGGCGAGGATCCTGCGGTTCCGCTTCAAGGCGTTCATCACGTTCCGCACATAGTTGATCGGAGCGGCGTTCGCGTGGTAGTGGTAGATGTTCCGGCAGGCATCGCTGCAGAACCGTTTGTCGGTGCGGCCGCGGATCGGCTCACCACATTGCAGGCAAGTACGCTCGGCCACAGGGGGCATGGTCACAAAGTAATGGATCCTTCGCGCCGCCCCCTTCCCCACCCGAGCCGTCCAGTTGCGAACTTTCGGGCATGAAGCGGTGTTTCCTCCTCTGGTTCGGGCTGCTGCTGGCTTGGGAAACCAACGCTCAACTGCGCCATGGGCCGCGGTTGGGCCTCGCCCTGGCCACGCAGACCGCAGGTCAGTTCCTGCAATGGAGCGGATTGCCCAAGATCGGCCCCATCGTAGGCTGGAGCTTCGACATACCGCTGCGCGGGCAGATCGGCATGCGGGTGGAACCGATGCTCATGAGCAAGGGCAGTTGGGCCCGCGATGCGGTGACCAACACCAACACGTTCACCACCCTTCGTTACCTGGAATTGCCGCTGCTGCTTCGCCTGGACATGCAACCTGCCGAAGACGGCCTGTTCCTTACCGGCGGCCCCATTTACGGGTATTGGTTGAACGGCCGGTACAGGACCGTGGTCGACGGTCAGGAGACCGTGGACCTGACCTATGACCTGAGCCAGTCGGGCGTTCAACGCACCCAATGGAGCATGGCGCTCGGACTGGGCGGCCAGGGTAAGAACTGGTCGTGGGAGGTTCGGGGCCAATCGAGCGTGTCGCCGTTCGATCGGCTGCAAAAGGGCCAGAACGTCGTCTTCGGCATCCACCTTACCTACCGCTTGCCCCGAAAGCCACCGGACGCTGATGAGAAGGAAGCGCCCGAGGATTGACCTCGTCTTTCACCGGCAAATCGTTACTTGCCCGCATGCCCGCCTTCTCCACGGCCAGTTCATCCGAACGCACGCCCTTCACACAGCACCCGCTGCTCAAGGTCCTGCTGGTCCTGTTCCTGGCCGCATGGACATGGACCTTTATCGGCACCACCGACCGCACGAACTGGTTCACGGAGAACACGTTGACCTTCCTGTTCCTTGGCGGGCTCGTGCTTTCGTACCGGCGCTTCCGGTTCAGCGATCTGAGCTATAGCCTCATGTTCGTGTACATCCTGCTGCACATCCATGGAGCCATGTACACCTATGCGGAGAACCCCATCGGGTACTGGCTGAAGGACCTGTTGGGATGGGGCCGCAACAATTACGACCGGATCGTGCACTTCAGCTTCGGGTTCCTGCTGGCCTATCCGATGCGCGACTACTTCAAGAACCACTTCGAATGGCCCACCTGGGTGTGCTGGGTTCTTCCGGTGGAGATCACCATGAGCTTCAGCGCGGCCTACGAACTGATCGAATGGGCCGTGGCCGAAGTGCTCTTCCCAGCGGAAGGTCCCGCCTATCTCGGGTTGCAGGGCGATGTGTGGGATGCACAGAAAGACATGGGGCTCGCGTTCAGCGGGGCCGTGCTCGCCATGCTGCTGGCCAGCACGTTGAAGCGTGCGCTGCGCCGTTGACGCCCCGGCGGTTCCCGGCATGATCCAGCTCCGATGCGTACCCACCTGAAGCCGTTCGCACAGGTGTTCGCCCTGCTCGGGGTGATGCTGGCGATGATGACGGTGCTGCGTTGGGTGTTCTACGCCGTGCACAGGGACCATTTCCCGGATCTCACTGTTGCCGCGTTCGTCTGGATCGTGATCCAGGGTCTCCGTTTCGATGCCATGACCCTTACCGTGGCGAACGCCCCATGGATCGTCCTTCGGTTGCTGCCTTTCCCGTGGGGCGAACGCCTTTGGTGGAAGCGGTCACTTACCGTTGCCTTCCTCACCATCGATCTTGCGCTCCTCTTCCTGTGTTGCGTGGACCTGCCCTACTATGGTTTCAATGGGAAGCGGATCACGCGCGATTTGTTCGGGCAGACCGATGCGGGCCTGCGTGAATTGCCCGGCATGTTGGTGCGCTATTGGTGGGCCACGGCGATCTTCCTGGCTGCGGCGTGGATCCTATGGCGCCGCGCGCGGAAAGTGGAGAGCGCTTCGCCCGTGCCCCGCAAGGTGCTGCCCCAACTGGGCGTGCTCGTGCTGGCCGTGGCCGCGCTGGTGCTGACCGGTCGCGGAGGTTGGCAGTACCAGGGATTGTCTCCCGCCCATGCCGCGGACCATGTGGGCCCGGCGTGGGCCTCGGTGGTCACCAACTCCGCGTTCACCTTCGGCTATTCACTCACCGATCCGCCACTTCCGGAGCATCATTGGTTCGATGCCGCCGCCCTGGATACACTGGCCCCAGTGCACTACCATGTGCACGGCGATCCCACGCAACCCAAGCCGAACCTGGTGCTGCTGATCGTGGAAAGCCTCGGGCGCGAATACGTGGGGGCCTTGAACAATGGGAGGGGATACACCCCTTTCCTCGATTCCCTATGCGCCCACGCGCTCGTGATGACCGATGCCTACGCCAACGCCGAACGCAGCAATAAAAGCATGTGTGCCTTGCTCGCCGGGATCCCCTCCTTCACCGACGACGCGTTCATGAACACCGCCTACGCCGGCAATACCGTGGAGGGTCTTGGCACCCGATTGAAATCCGTCGGGTATTCCACGGCATTCTTCCATGGTGGCTTGAACGGGGAATACAAGTTCGATTCCTTCAGCAGGGGTTGCGGGTTCGATCGCTACTACGGTCGCGATGAGTTCGGGGATGACCGGTACTACGACGGGCACTGGGGCGTCTATGATGAGGAGTTCCTTCAATTCAGTGCCGGGAAGATGAACGACCTTCCGAAACCGTTCTGTTCGGTCGTGTTCACCCTCAGTTCGCACGATCCCTTCCTGATCCCGGTTCGTTGGCAAGGTCGTTTTCCCAAAGGGACCCAACAGATCCATGAAGCCATCGGGTACACGGACATGGCCCTTCGGCGCTTCTTCCAGACCGTAGCGAAGGAAGCGTGGTTCGCGAACACCTGGTTCGTGATCACCGGCGATCATACCTTCCTCTACAACACGCATCCCGCTCCGTACATGAACCCGGCGGGCCGATTCGCCGTGCCGATCATCCTGTACAAAGGGGATGGATCCGCAACGGGAACGGATCGGCGCACCGCACATCACCTGGACCTGCTACCCACCTTGTTGCGGCTGGGCGGTTATTCCGGGGCCGTGCATTCCTTCGGACAGGACCTCTTCGAACGCGACGGCACCGATCGCGCGCTGATCCACCTGGGCGGCGAATACAGGATCATCGAGGGCGGGCATGTCCTGCTCTTCGATGGCGAAAGGCCCACTGCGCTCCATGCATACGAGAGCGATACCACGTGCACGAACGACCTGCGCGATCGACTGCCCGCGTTGACCGACAGGCTCACCACGGAATTGAAAGCCGTGATCCAGCGGCATGGCGAGATGCTCCGCTCCAATACGATGGCCGCCCCTTGAGATCCGGCCCGGCAGTGGTACCCATGATATCGCACTGACCCGACCAAGATCGATCCTCCAAGAGGGGATAGCATCGCCAGGCACGTTCGGTACCGATCGCGTACCCTGCGCACTGAGCATGCCCTTCCTGCCGCAGTGTGCCGTTATACCGACCGCACGTGCGTCCACTTCTTCAGCTGCCAGGTCACCGTTCCGGTGGCGACATGCATGCCCGTTCCATCGTGCAGTTCGATCCGGCTTTCGTACCGCGCAACGCCATCACGCTCCAACTCAGCGGTCGATCGGGCGAGCGCTGCACCGTCGGTCAGGCAGTCGGCGTGCACGGGTCGCCGCGCCTGCTTGTGGTAGTCCATCCGCAGGGAGGCCATGATCAACCGTTGCGCGCGCGGGTCCAGGTGTTCCAGGAGCGCCACGCCGCTGCACAACTCGGCACCGGTGGCCAGGGCGCACGCATGCAGGCCACCGAGGTGGTTCCGGTTCGCATGCCAGTAGGGGATCCGCACGCGCATGCCGCCGGCGATCGCCACCACCTTGAACCCGTGCGGGTGGTTGAAGGGCACGCGCCAGGACAGGACCATGTTCAACACGAACCGGTTCCACGCGGAGTGACGTGATGCGGCGATCGTACGGCGCAGATCGATCATGGTGCGGTGTTCGGGTCAGCGTTCAAGCACTCCGGCGATGTCCGGCTTGAAGTAGCGTTCGCCCTTCAGCACCTTGCCATCCGCGCGGTAGACGGGGCGGCCGTTCGCGTCGAGCTTGCTCATGTTGCTGCGCTGGATCTCCAGGAACACCTCTTCGATCTTGTCCTGCAGCCCGTGCTTCAGGATCGTCCCGCACAGGATGTACAGCATGTCGCCCAACGCGTCGGCGACCTCCACCAGATCGCCCCGGTTGGCGGCCTCCAGGTATTCTTCGTTCTCCTCGCGCATGAGGGAATAACGCAGCAGGTTGTCCTTCGCTTCCAACGAAGCCGTGGGACGTTCGGCGTTGGGAATACCGAAGGCAACGTGGAACTCGCGCACGTGCTCGATGGTGCGCCGCAGGGTGAGCGGTTGGATCATGCGCCGAAGGTATCCGGCCGATCCGGTGGTTAACACGATTTAACCGCACATCCCCTGCCGGATCCAAGCCCCATCGGCCACCTTTGCGTCGGACATTCGCAGCACATTTGCCGCCCATTCCCAAGCCCATGGAACCGACGATCACCGAAAGCACGGGGGCCCAGACCGGGGCCGTCACCGCAGAGAGCATCCGACTGTTGAACGATCGCATCCAACAGGCCAGTGCCTTCGTGGACCTGATCGATCATGAAATGGAGAAGGTGATCGTAGGCCAGAAGGACATGGTGCAGAAACTGCTCGTGGGCCTGCTTGCCGACGGCCACATCCTCCTGGAAGGCGTGCCCGGCCTGGCGAAGACCATGGCCATCAAGGCCCTTGCACGGACGGTGCACGTGGACTTCTCACGCATCCAGTTCACGCCCGACCTGCTTCCGGCCGACCTGGTTGGCACCTTGATCTACAGCCAGCGCAACGAGGAGTTCACCGTGAAGAAAGGGCCGATCTTCAGCAACTTCATCCTGGCCGACGAGATCAACCGGGCGCCCGCCAAGGTGCAAAGCGCGCTCTTGGAAGCCATGCAGGAGCGGCAGGTCACCATCGGGCCGCAGACCTTCAAGCTACCGGAACCCTTCCTGGTGCTCGCAACGATGAACCCGATCGAGCAGGAGGGCACCTACCCCCTTCCCGAGGCACAGACCGACCGCTTCATGCTGAAGGTGGTGCTGGATTACCCGCGCAAGGAGGAGGAGAAGATGATCATTCGACAGAACGTGCGCCCCGGAGGGATGCCCGAGCCGCAACCCGTGGTGAAGGCCGAGGAGATCGTGGCTGCGCGCAGGCTGGTACGCGAGGTGTACATGGACGAGAAGATCGAGCAGTACATCGTGGACATCGTTCACGCGACCCGCAAGCCGGAACTCCACAAGTTGAACGACCTGACCGCCATGATCGCCTTCGGCGGCAGTCCGCGCGCCAGCATCTACATGGCCCTCGCCGCCAAGGCGCTCGCCTTCACCAAGCGCCGCGGCTACGTGGTGCCGGAGGATGTGCGCGCCGTGTGCCACGACGTGCTGCGCCACCGGATCGGGCTCACCTACGAAGCCGAAGCCGAGAACATCGGCGTGAAGGAGATCATAGACCGCGTGCTGAACACGGTGGAAGTACCCTGAGCAGCCTGCCCGCGCGCGGACCGGTGCACAGCCGGGACCGCCCTCCGGCAAGCGAACAAGGCGCCATGCACCAGACCCAACGCGATACCAAGGAGCTCCTGAAGAAGGTGCGCTTGATCGAGCTGAAGACCCGCGGCTTGAGCGAGCACATCTTCAGTGGTGAGTACCACAGTGCGTTCAAAGGCAGGGGAATGGCCTTCAGCGAGGTACGCGAGTATTCCGCCGGAGACGAGGTGCGCACGATCGATTGGAACGTCACCGCGCGCTTCAACCACCCCTTCGTGAAGGTGTTCGAGGAGGAACGCGAGCTTACCGTGATGCTCGTGGCCGACGTGAGCGGGAGCGGCGATTTCGGCAGCCAGCACCAATTGAAGCGGGAACTGATCACCGAGGCCTGCGCCACGCTCGCCTTCAGCGCGATCAAGAACAACGACAAGGTGGGCCTGATCCTGTTCAGCGACACCATCGAGCTCTTCATTCCACCGAAGAAGGGCCGAAGCCACATCCTTCGGATCATCCGCGAGCTGCTCGAATTCCGGCCCGTTCGTACGGGCACCGATGTGGCCGGTGCGCTACGCTACCTGAACAACGTGATCAAGAAGCGCAGCATCGCCTTCCTGATCAGCGACCTGATGGACGAGGGCTACGAGGACGCATTGCGCATCGCCAACCGCAAGCACGACCTGGTGGTGCTGCGCACCACCGATCCGCGCGAGGAGGAATTGCCCCGCATGGGCCTGGTGCTCTTCACCGATCCGGAAACCGGCGAACAACGTTGGATCAACACCAGCAGCGCCAGGATGCGGAAGAACTACCGCGCAGCCGCATTGAAACACCAGGCCCATACGCGCGAAGCCCTGAAGAAGGCCGGTGTGGACCATGCCGTGATCGGTACGCGCGAAGGCTATGTGCGGCCGCTCATGAACCTGTTCCGTCAACGCGACTGACCCATGCGCGCCGCCTTGCTCATCGGACCCATCCTCCTGGCCGCACGGACCCTCGCGCAAACGCCCCTGCCCGTGGCCGAACTGGACACCACGGTGATCCGGATCGGCCAGCAGGCACGCCTCGATCTGAGCGTGACCTATCGCGTTGACAAGGGCTCCACCGTGCGGATCGAATGGCCCGCCGTGGCGGATACACTGACCGGTAAGATCGAAGTGGTGAACGATGGCGGCGTGGACACCGTGCCCGTGGACCCGGCGAACGATCCCTACCTCTACGCGCAACGGCGTTCGCTCCTGGTCACTTCCTTCGACAGCGGGTACTGGGCCATTCCCCCGTTCACCTTCGTGATCGATGGCGACACCGCCAGCACCCAGCCGTTGCTGCTCACGGTGCACACCGTGGAAGTGGATACCACGCAGGCGTTCCGCGACATCAAGGACATCTATGACCTTCCGTTCAGCTGGGCGTTCTGGTTGCGCGAGAACTGGCCCTACCTGGCAGGCGGTGCCGCACTGCTCGCCGCGGTGGTGGTCGCCATCAGACAGGTCGGGCGGCGAAGAAGAACCGGCCCGGCAACCGCCCCGGCAGAGCCCGAGAAGCCCCTGCACGTGCGGGCACTGCAAGCCCTGGAAGCCGTGGAGCGTAAGAAGCTCTGGCAACAAGGCCTGGTGAAACAGCACCACAGCGAAGTGACCGATATCCTGCGCGGGTACATCGAAGAACGCTTCAACGTGCCGGCCTTGGAGCGCACGACCGACGAACTGCTGATGGAATTGTCGTTGAGCGCCATGACGGCGCCCCATCGCGAACAGCTCGGCAACGTGCTTCGCCTCGCCGACATGGTCAAGTTCGCCAAGTGGAACCCCTCGCCCACCGAGAACGAGCAGGTGCTCGCAGGCGCGATCGCCCTGGTGCGCGGCACGGCCGGAACAACACCCGGGCCCAATACCCCGAACGATGCGGCGGGATCGTGACCTCCTGCTGTTGACCGCTTGGTTGGCGGCGGCGAACACAGCGGCCGCCATAGCTGCGTACTGGATGTGGCGGCACTACGAGCTTGCCCATCCGGAACTGCTCTGGTCTCTGGCCGTGGTACCCGTGCTTTCGGCCTGGTTCCTCCTGCGAAGGCGGAAGCGTTACGCGGACGTGCGTCTTTCCACGTTGAGCGCCTTCCGCCATACCCGCCCGGACCTGCGCACCCTCTCGCGCCACCTGCCGCAGGCCGCCGGCCTCGCAGGGCTCGCCCTGCTGCTCATGGGCATGGCGCAACCACAGAGCAAGGACAGCTGGCAGGACGTGACCCGCGAAGGCATCGACATCGTGATCGCGATGGACGTAAGCGCCAGCATGCTGGCCAAGGATTTCGAGCCCGACCGGCTCGATGCGGCCAAGAGCGTGGCCATGAAGTTCATCGATGGCCGACCGAACGATCGCATAGGCCTGGTGGTGTTCGAGGGCGAGGCGTTCACGCAGTGCCCGCTCACCACCGATCACGATGTGCTGAAGGACCTGTTCACACAAGCACGCTCGGGCCTGATCCAGGGCGGCACAGCCGTGGGCATGGGCCTGGCCACCGCCGTGAACCGGCTTCGCGACAGCGACGCCAAGAGCAAAGTGGTGATCCTGCTCACCGACGGCGTGAGCAATGCAGGCACGGTACAACCGCTCGATGCCGCGCAGATCGCGCAACAGTTCGGCGTGCGGGTGTACACCATCGGTGTGGGCACGCGCGGCAAGGCCCTCAGCCCCGTGGCCCTCTACCCCAACGGCCAGTACCGGTACGACTACGTGGACGTGGAGATCGACGAGGACATGATGCGCCAGGTGGCGGACATGACCGATGGCCGGTACTTCCGCGCCACGGACAACCGGTCGCTGAAGGACATCTACGGGGAGATCGACCGCATGGAGCGCACCCGGATCAAGGTCACCGAGCACAGCCGCCGCAACGAGGAATATTTCCCCTGGGTGATGGCCGGCGCGTGCTGCCTGCTCTTCGCGTTCGTGATCGACAAAAGCCTGTTGCGCACCACGCCATGACCCGCGACGGACGATATCCCTCGGGTGTGATCGCCACGGCCGCCGTGATCCTGGAACTGGTGGCGTGGGCGATCTGGCTCACGGCGTTCTGGCTCCTCACCACGCAGGTGCCCGCATTCCGTCTGCAGCGCCCCTGGCTGCTGTGGGGCATGCTCGCTGGCAGCGTGCTGCTGGTGCTCTACCTGGCCGACCTGGCGTGGAAGAACCGGGCACTGGCACGCTTCGCACAACCCGATGTGCTGCCACGCATGCTCCCCGGCATCAGCGGTTCACGGTCGTTGTTCCGCTTCCTGTTCCTGCGGCACGGCCTCTCCTTCGTGATCGTGGCCCTCGCAGGGCCGCAGTTCGGCACACGGCGCGAGGAAGTGAAGGCGCGCGGCGTGGACCTGGTGATCGCATTGGATGTGAGCAACAGCATGCTGGCCGAAGACCTCAAGCCCAGCCGCATGGAGGTCGCCCGCCGCGCGTTGTCGCAGCTCATCGACCGGTTGCACGGCGATCGCCTGGGCATCGTGGTCTTCGCGGGTGAAGCCTACACCCAACTGCCCATCACCTCGGATCGCAGCGCAGCGGGCCTCTTCTTGAATTCCGTCGGGCCCGGCATGGTGCCCACGCAGGGAACGGCCATCGGCGCGGCCATTGAACTGGCACAAGGGAGCTTTCGAGCCGAGGACGCCACGAGCAAGGCCATCATCGTGATCAGCGACGGGGAGAGCCACGAAGACGATGCGGAAGCCGCCGCGCGCAAGGCCGCCGAAGCCGGTATCGTGATCAGCACCATCGGCATGGGCACGCCCGAAGGGGCGCCGATCCCACAAAAACAAGGCGGGACGATCACGGGTTTCAAGAAGGACAAGGACGGTGCGACCGTGGTGAGCAAATTGAACGAGGACATGCTGCGCCGCGTGGCCGCCGCGGGCAACGGGCAGTACATCCGGGCCACCCAGCAGGATGCCGGCATCGATGCCCTGGTGACCGATCTGCGCAAGCTGGACCAGACCGAAACGGGCACCTTCCGCTACGCCGGTCACGAAGATCGGTTCAGGATCTTCCTGGCGATCGGCTGTGCACTGATCTTCGCATCGTTGTCGATCGGGGAACGCCGGGCCCCACGCCCACAATGGATGAAATGGAACCCATGAAACGCCTCGTCGCCCTCGCACTGCCCCTCCTTGCCACCATCGCCGGTGCCCAGGACGTGGAACGCGCGCTTCGCGAAGGCAACGCCGCCTACCGCATGGACAGCGTGGCGCGCGCGGCCCGTGCCTACGAACGTGCCGCCGCCGATGAACGGGGCTCCTTCAACCTGGGGAACGCGCTCTACCGGCAGCAGCAGTACGACCAGGCCCGGCAACGGTACGAGAGCGCCGCAGCCATGGCGCACGATCCGAAGGCCCAGGCCCATGCCTACCACAACCTGGGCAACAGCATGCTCGAGCTGAAGAAGCCCGAGGAAGCCATCAACGCATACAAGGAGGCGTTGAAACGCGATCCGGCGGATGAGGACACGCGCTACAACCTGGCCTATGCACAGCGCATGCGGCGCCAGCAACAACAGCAACAGAAGAACGACCCGAACAAGGACCAGAAGGACAAGGAGCAACAGAAGAAGGACCAGCAGCAGGATCAGCAAAAGCAGGATCAGCAACAGGACCAACAGAAGAAGGACCAGCAGCAGGAGCAGCAACAACAGCAGGA
This sequence comes from uncultured Chryseobacterium sp., assembly GCA_964517015.1. Lineage (GTDB taxonomy): Bacteria > Bacteroidota > Bacteroidia > Flavobacteriales_F > PHOS-HE28 > PHOS-HE28. The sequence goes on along the minus strand of CAZFAW010000011.1, from coordinate 5,724 downwards.
CCAACAGCAGCAGAAGGGACAACAGGACCAGCAGCAGGCCCAGCAACCGCGCGAAGGACAGATCGACAAGCGGGACGCGGAGCGGATCCTCGATGCTCTGAACCGGCAGGAAAAGGACGTGCAGGACAGGGTGCGCTCGAAACGCCGAGTCGCGGTGCGTGTGCCCATCGAAAAGGACTGGTGAACATGATGCCGGGAACCCTCATCCGATGGATCGGCCTGCTGGCCCTGATGGCGGGCACGCAGGCGCGCGCGCAGCAGATCATCTTCACCGCCAGCGTGGATCGGAACACCTTCGCCGTGGGTGACCGGATCAAGCTCACCGTGGAAATGAGCAACGGGCAGGGTTCCTTCACCCATCCCGACCTGGGCGGGCTGGTGCTGGTGGGGGGACCGTTCGAGAGCAGCAGCTTCAACTACGTGAACGGGAAGATGAGCAGTTCGGTGAGCCGCACCTACCTGATCACAGCCACCGCACCCGGCGACTACACCATCGGCCCGGCGCAGGCCCGCGTAGGCGGCGGCAGCCTGCAGACGGACCCGATCAAGGTGCACGTGGAAAAAGGCAGCGGCAACTCGGCACAGGGCGGCGGGGGTGCCACTGCTCCCCCGGCCGGCGCCAACCGCGACCTCTTCGCGAGCATCGGCCTGAGCAAGAACAAAGCCTATGTCGGCGAACAGGTCACCGCCACCTATACGCTCTACTCGCGCTACCAGAACCTGGAACTGAGCAACTACGACCTGCCGGCATTGAACGGCTTCTGGGCGGAGGAGATCGACCTGGGGAACACCACCTGGGAAGACCAGCTCGAAGTGATCAACGGGCTCCAATACCGCGTGGCGGTGCTGAAGAAGCAGCTGCTCTTCCCCCAGAAAAGCGGTACGCTGCGCATCGAGCCCATGGAGCTGAAGTGCCTCGTCAACCGCAGCTTCTTCAATCGCGGCACCACCGTGGAGGTGCGCAGCAATGCGGCCGAATTGAAGGCCATGGACCTGCCCCCCGCTCCCGCCGGCTTCACCGGCACGGTGGGCGAACTGACCATGGACGTGGGCGCCGATCGCACCGACCTAAGCGCCAACGACGCGATCGACCTGAAGGTGAAGTTCTCCGGCAAGGCCAACCTCAAATTGTTGGATGCACCGGTGATCGCCTTCCCGAGCGATTTCGAGACGTACGAACCCAAGGTGAACGATCGGATCACCGTGAACGGAGCGGGCATGTCCGGAACGCGCGAGTTCCAGTATCTCGTCATCCCGCGGCATGAAGGCGATTACATCCTTCCACCGGTGGTGTTCAGCTACTTCGATGTGCGCAGCGGCGGTTTCCGCACCCTCACCAGCGACACGCTCAAGTTCCACATCGGCAAAGGCAACGGCACCAGCACCGCCGCGAACATCTCCCGGCCCAGCAAGACGGATGTGCAAGTGCTCGACCGGGACATCCGCACCATCCGTACGGGCGACCTGCATCTCGGACCGAATGAGCACTACCTGTTCGGGTCCTGGCCCTGGCTGGCCGGCATGGGCGCACCGGCGCTCGCGCTGCTCCTGCTCGTAGGCGTTCAACGCCGCCGTGCGCGGGAACTGGCCGATGCGGGCGGTCGACGCCGGAAGAGCGCGGACCGCGTGGCACGCCAACGCCTGAAGGCCGCCGGCGAGGCGCTGGGCGCCAACGATCGCGGCACCTTCTACCAGGCCCTGGGCAAAGCGCTCGAAGGCTACATCGCCGACAAGTTCGACCTGGGTGTGGCCCAGGTGGAACCGACGACCATCCGCGAACGGCTGGGATCCCTCGAAGGCGGGAACGTGGCGGAGCGCTACATCCGATTGATCGAAGCCTGCGCCATGGCCCGTTTCGCACCGGTGGAAAGCACCCCCCGCGGCCAACTCTATGAAGAAGCCGCCGGATTGATCGGAACCATTGAACACGCCTTGCGCAAATGATCGCCCGGTCCTTCCTTCCCTTCGCCCTGGCGTGCACCGCGATCGCCGCCCAGGCCGGCCCGAACGACGCACTGGCCGACAGCGCCCAGCGCGCCTACGAACGCGGCGATCATGCGCGTGCGCTCGTGCTGTACGATAGCGTGGCCCGCTCGGCGTCCTCCGCGGCGCTGTACTACAACATCGGCAATTGCCATTTCAAGCTGAACGATGTGCCGCATGCGATCCTCTATTACGAACGTGCGTTGCTGCTCTCGCCCGGCGAGGAGGACATCCAGTCCAACCTGGACCTGGCACGCACGCTCACCGTGGATCGCGTGAACGAGATCCCGGGCTTCACATTTGGATCCTCCTGGGACCGTTTCCGCGGAGCAGGAGATCCGGACCGTTGGGCGCGGCGTTCGTTGTGGGCCGGAGCGATCCTCTTCGCGCTGCTGGCTGGCGCGGTGGTGCCGCGGTCGCTGTTCTGGCGCCGGGTCTGCCTGATCGGATCGGGCGTGGCATTCGTGGTCACGGTGGCCTGTGTCGGCCTGGCATGGGATCGCCACGCCGAGGTCACCGCGCACGACCATGCCATCGTTCTTGCGCCCAAGGTGGACGTGACCAGCGAGCCGCGCAACGGGTCCACCGTGCTCTTCGTGCTGCACGAAGGGACCAAGGTGTCCGTGCTGGCCGAGCGCAACGGCTGGATGGAAGTGAGACTGGCCAACGGGAACGTGGGCTGGATGCCCCTGTCCAGCTTGGAACGGATCTGAAGCTCCCGATCAGGGCAGTTGCTCCGCCCTCGTAGCCGTAGGCACTGTGCCGCCCGTGGCCTGCAGAATGAAATCCCGGTCGTTGCCGGCTCCCGTGTAGATCACCCACGCATCCATGTTGATGTCCTCCGTCCGGTATCCGGTGATCGCGTTCGTGGGTACTTGCCCGCCGATCGCGGTAAGGATCATGTCGCGATCGTTGTTGCTGCCTGTGTATCGGATGGCGTTATCCGCCAGAGGGTTGCCCGGCCAGAGCGCCTTCACCAGGGTGACCGGATCGGTGTATTGCGCGTTGGTCCCGTAGGTAGCGGTGGTGGAAAGGGTGAGATCCACGGTCTGTGCGTTCGAGGAGAGCACCGTGGCTGTCATGGCGCCGAGATGGTTGCGGTGGCGCACCACGAGATATCGTCCCTGCGCGGCCACATTGAACGGCACTTGCGAACTGCCATCGGTGGCGACCACGGTGCCGTCGCGACGCACGATCGCGGCACGGCGGCCAGCCACGCTGTAGCTCGCATCGTTGTTGCGCAATTCGAGCAGCACCCAGTCCACCATGGCCTGGTTCCCGGTGGCGGTCTGCACGGCGGTGCTCACCGTGGCTCCGGTGTTCTCCAAGGTGTATCCCAATGCGGTATAAGGCTCTGCCGCGGGCACCAAACCGGCCGCACGCAGATCATCGCGCATGGTGGCGGTGCTCCAGGTCATGGCCCCGCCCAGGAACACCTTCGCCCCCACGCTGTACGTGGGCGGTGGTGCGCTACAGAGCGAACCGTCCACCTTGTAGTACACCTTGCTCCGGTAGGCCGCCACGCTCACAGTGCCACTGGTGATGGATCCCCCCACCTCCTGCCAGCAACCGGCGGGAAGGCTCATGTTCATGGCGTTCGCGGTGGTGTTGTAGAGGATCGTATGCACCGTGTTGGGATCGATGGCCTGCACCGACACGCGTTCGACCGAGACGTTGTCGAGGTAATAGCGCGGATCCGTGTAATCGTTGATGAACTGCACCACCGAGTTGTCCGTGAGGTTGCCCTGGAAGAGGAATTCCATGTCGCGCCGCGTGGCATCGAAGGGGAACAGCCGGTCGTAGATCACGCTGGCACCCGAGAACTGGGTAGCCCCCTTCACCCCGGCACGCACCTGCCCGATCACATCGCTCACGATGCTGAACTTCATGCGGTACCACTGGCCGCTGGTCATGGCGAACTGGTTCGGATTGCGCAGGCTGTAAGTGGGGTACACGCTGTTGTTGGGCAGGTTGGCCTTCAGGCTTCCTCCGTCGAGGAACCCGGAGGCCTGCCACGTGGCGGTGGCGTTGCTGGGCCATCCGCCCCAACCGGTCACGTTGCTGTTGAAGGTGCCGTTCACCACCATGTTGGTCTGCAGCACGCCGCTCACACCGTAGGCATTGAGGTGCTGCGGGCTGCGCGTGCTGGCGGCATCCTCGCCCCGCTCGGCCTGCCAGGCCTCCAAATGGTAGTAGGTGTGCGTGCCGGCGAAGGTGTTGTGGATGTGGATGCTCAGTTCGTCGTAGGGCTGGTAGTACTTGTTGTTGCTGAAGGTGCCGAAGTCGACCGGAGTGGCACTGTAGCAGTTGTACTCGTGCAGGCACATCTGCCCTTCCTTCAGGCAGTACATCAAGTTGCCGGAGATCACATCGTTGTAGGCCGCGACGAAGAAGGGCGACGCCGCACCGGTGCCCACGCTGTTGCTCACATCGCTCAAGCTCAACTGCCACTGGTTGTTGTACAACACATTGTCCTTGATCTGGTTGCCGCTCGATACCATGGTATGGTCGTAGTGGATCCCCGCGCTCGGGCAGTTGAGCACGGTGTTGTATTGGATCAGATCGTTCTTGTTGCTGGTGTTGCCGAAGTAGATGCCGTGTCCGATGGGCACGCAGTTGATGAAGTTCGGTGCACTGCTGTCGATGTTGCCGATGAGGTCCGCCACGGTGTTGTCGCGCACGATCAACCCATCGGTGCTGTCGAAGGCGATCCCACCGCCGTCGTTCAGCAGGGCAAGGGCATGCCGCACGAAGTTCTTCTCCACCAGGTGGTTCTGGTTCACCTCTATGGCCGTGTAGCCCGTGTAGTCGAAGCTGTTGCCACGGATCACGCATCCGGAACCGTTGCCCCGTACGCCGAAGTAGCCCCAGTTGGTCTCACCCAAGCCTGGGATGACAGCGATGTTGGTGAGCGTGTTGTAGCTGAATGTGGTGTTGTTGTCGATCAGGTACGCACCGGTGGCATAGGTATCCTGGTAGGTGCTGGCGGTGTAGGTGTTGTTGTTGCCATAGCTGCGCACACCGTGGTACAGGTTCTTGAAGGTGCAGCCCGTGACCGTTACGAAATTGCTTCCATCGTTGCGGAAGCCTGCGACGCGCTGGTGCCGGAATTCGAGGTCCTGCACCTTGATGTACTGGCGCTGCCACCCGGTAACGATGCCATGGTCCACGGTGCTGGCCTCCACGGTCAGCGTGTTCGGGTCGGCATTTCCGGGCGCCCAGAGGTAGAGGTAGCCGCTGGTGCTTTCGTAGAACCATTCACCGGCCTGGTCCAGTTCGCTCAACTTGTTGCAGAGGAAGTAGCCCCAGTTGAGTGTGCCCATGTTGGTGGTGATCGCCGGGAAACTGAGCGTACCACCGGAGAACCCGCTCACCACGGGGATCTCGTAGCACCAATTGGCACTGCGGATCACCACCGTGGCGCCGGTCCAATGGTTGGCGCTCTGGGTCAACGCGTTGTCGTACAGCGAGGTGGTGCTTGCGTTGTCGTTGCGCAGCCAACCCGTGTTCGGGTAGCGCGCGAGGGTTTGGCGTGTGCCGCCCACGAAGACCTGCGTGACCAACTGGCCCACTTGCGCCCTGTAGATATTGCCGCTGTATGCGGTCCAGCTCGTAACGAGCGAACTACCGCTGATGATGGGCGCCGCACCCGTGCCGTACGCGCCCAGGGTGATGAACTGCGATGAACTGCCGCTGCAATTGATGTTGATCGTGCCGCGGAAGGTGCCGCCACGCTGGAAG
>CAZFAW010000010.1:15696-18417 GCA_964517015.1 uncultured Chryseobacterium sp. | reverse complement strand
TGATCTCGCCGATCCCCTGGCGGTTGATGAAGAGGTGGTCGTAGAGCAGGTCCGACGCACCGAGGTGGTAGCGCCAGCCCATGCGTGCCTCCATCTTGGCATCGTCGGTACGCAGGAAGCTGCCCGCGAACAGGCGCAGGCTGATGCGGTGCTTATGCGTGTCGTAGATCTGGCTCCAGTCGCCTTCCACGCTCATGCGGGTGAAGGCATCACCGTTCAAGGCCGTCAGGTTCAACGTGAACGGGTTCAAGCCGGCGCGGCGTTCGATGTCGTACCGCAGCTCTTCATAGTTGTACGCTTCGCTGTTGCTGATGCGCTGGCCTTCGAACTCACCGAGCACGCGCTCGTTGATCAGAATGCCACGCAGCCCGACACTGTGGCTGGTGCCCAGGGACAGGTCGCGCCGCAGATCGAAGCGGACTTGCGGCGTCCATTTCTCGTACTCGCCGATGATGTCGTTCCGGTTGTAGGCGCTGAAGCTCTGGAACGCGCTCCCGATGTGCACGTTGCGGAAGGGGCCTGATCGCAACCGGTCGAAGTGGTATTCCAACCGTGCGCCGCCGACCGGTCGCGCACTGCCGGTGCCGTAGAGCGGGAGCAGGGCGTACTCGAACCGTTGGCTGGGGAAGTGGTGGTTGTGCACCGCGATCCCCGCCATGAAGCCATCGTGGGTGTTGTAGCCTACCGCCGGGGTCCAGAAGGTGGTGCGTTCCTCCGCGCGTTCCGATCCGGTGAGGAACCTCAGCTTCGGGCGCGCACCGCGCCGCAACAGACCCGACGAACGCACCTCGTTGTTCCGCCGGTCGATGTCCAGCGTGCGTTCACCTGCATCGATGCGCACACGGTCGGCTTGCTCCAGCCCCGCGGTGAGGTAGCTGATCCCGCTCTCCGCGCTGTCCCATACGGTGCCCAGGCTGTCGGTCCCGCGGTATGCGGTCACCGGCACGGGGAAGCGGTCCGGTCCATCCAGCTTCAATCGCAAGGTCCCGTTCTTGAGGCGCAGGGCCTTGATGTCCACCTTCCTATCGCCACGGATCAGCGCATCGAAGCACCAGTCGAGGTCCTTGCCGCTCACCTCCTCGAACACCGCCTTCATGTCCTCGGGGTAGGGGTGCTTGTGGTGCCATCGATCGAAGTAGGCGTGCATGCAGGCGTCGAAGCGCTCCTCGCCGAGGTAGGCGAAGAGCTGGTCCAGCGCAAGGGAGGTCTTCATGTACACGTCCGTGCCGTAGTTCTGTTCGGTGAAGCACGAGGAATGAAGGCCCGGCGCCTGGTCCATGTTCTTCCGCGCGTTCAAGCGGTAGGCGAGCTCGCTGAACTCACGGTGGCCGATGATCCGATCGCCGAAGGCCGCCTTGGGAATGCCCGCCGCTTCCGTGGCCATCTTGCCGGGATACCGCTCGTTCATATAGCGCAGTTCGCAAAAACTGTTCACGCCCTCGTCCATCCAGGGATGGTCGCGCTCGTTGCTACCGAGCATGCCGTAGAACCAGTTGTGCCCCACCTCGTGCGCGATCACATCGTCCAGTGCCTGCGCAGAGCCGCTCTCGCCGATGATGGTGATCATGGGGTACTCCATGCCACCGCCCGCAGCAATGGTGCCGTCCACGGCCGTGCACGCGCTGTAAGGGTATTCTCCCACCCATTTCGAATACGACAGCACCGCTTGGCCGACATAGTCGACACCACCGCTCCATTCCGGCGCGTTCTTCGGCGTGTACATCGCCCAAGTGGTCACGGTGCGGCCGCTCTTCGGAAGGGTCACTGCGCCCTTGCGCACGATGAAGCGCTTGTCGGCGATCCATGCGAAGTCGTGCACATCGTCTTGCACGAAGCGCAGGGTCTTCATCATCGGCGCGCTCGGCGGAAAGGTCATGTCCTTTCCATCGGGCGGCGGTTTCGCCGCGCGGTCGTCCAGCCTTGCGCGCTCTTCCGCGTTCTGCAACTCGCCGGTGGCGCCCACCACGTAGTTCTCGGGAAGCGTGATCGACACATCGAAGGATCCGAACTCGCTGTAGAACTCGCCCTGGGAGAGGTAGGGGATGGGGTGCCAGCCATGGCGGTCGAATACCGCCGGCTTCGGGTACCACTGCGTGATGTAGTAGGCCTGCCCGATGTGGCCCAGGCGGGAGAACCGGGCGCTGGGGATCTTCACCCGGAACGGCGTACTGATGGTGATCGATGCCCCACTGGCCAGCGGCAGCGGCAGCTTGATCCACCCGATGTCGATGTTCAGGGGATCGACTCCCCAGACCAGCTTCGCGCCGCCGCTGCGGAAGTCGAGGCTGTCGATCCAGCCTCGGTCCTTCTCCTCGGCGAAGTGCAGGTCGAAGTCGTTGCCCTTGTCGTGGCTCCGGCAGAGCGCCGTGTTGCGATCCTTGTAGCCGTTGGGCCAGAGGTGGATCCAGATCGTGTCGAGCGCCTGCGGGCTGTTGTTGGTGTAGACGAAGCTCTCCTGCGCGTTCAACTCGTGCTTCACGTCGTCCAGGATCACGTTGATCGAGTAGTCGACGCGCTGCTGGAAATAGCCCTGCGCGTGCAGGAGCACCGGGGCCAGCGCGCAGCCGATCAACAGGTTCCGCAGATGCATCGGGTGCTCGGCGTCGGGTGATGCGCTATACGGTGCCGATCAAGACCCCAGCACTTCGGCCAGTTTTGCTTCGAGCGCCGGTCCGCGCAGGTTCTTGTCGATCACGTTGCCATCGCGGCCCACGAGCACGC
>CAZFAW010000010.1:12453-15596 GCA_964517015.1 uncultured Chryseobacterium sp. | reverse complement strand
GCCGGTCCGCGCAGGTTCTTGTCGATCACGTTGCCATCGCGGCCCACGAGCACGCTGTAGGGAATGCTGCTCACACCGTACTGCTGCGCGGCGGCGTTGTTCCAGAACTGCAGGTCGCTCACGTGGTTCCACGTCAGCTTGTCCTGTTCGATCGCGTTCAGCCAGGCGCCCTTCTCGCGGTCCAGTGAAACGCTGAGGATCTCGAAGCCCTTGGTCCTGTACTTCGCATAGGCGGCCACCAGGTTCGGGTTCTCCATGCGGCAGGGACGGCACCAACTGGCCCAGAAGTCCACCAGCACCACCTTCCCGCGCAGGTCGCTCAGGGCGAGCGTTCTACCGTCGGGGGTGTTCTGCCGGAAGTCGGGGGCAGGCTGCCCGATCGGGACCAGGTTGTCCATCTGCTTCTGTTGGTCCTGCTGCGCCTGTTGCTGGGACTGCTGCTGCTGGATGCGGGCCACGTTGTCGCGGAAGGCGGCGTAGAACTGCGACTTCGGCATGGAGGCTGCGAGCTGGTCGCGCACCTGGACGAAGAGCGGCATGTTCTGCTGCGGGTTCAATTTGCTCACGGCCGAGAGCGTTCCCGGTGAACCGGGATGATCGGCGATGAACTTCGTGCAAAGGGCCTGGTAATCCCTGGTCAACTGGTCCATGCGCGCCATGGCGGCGGGGTCGCCCTGGCCGTTGTCCAGTCCGGCGCGCAGTGCGTTCATTTCCAGTTCCATGGCGCGCGCTTCCCGGTAGAAGGAGTGGAGGGCTTCGGTGTGCGCGCTGCCGGTCACCTTGCGTGGCAGCATCATGCTGTCGGCCGTGGCTTCCACGCTCAACTCATCGGTGCTGTCGAGGGCCAGGATCATCTGCTGCGCCTCGCTCAGCGACAGGCGGTAGAAATCGAGCGGGAGCCGCGGGATGCGCATGGTTCCGTTGCCGTCGGCATCCAGCGTCACGCTGTCCACGTGCACCGGCCGGTTGTTCTCGAAGCGGTCGAAGTAGGCCGTGGTGTTCGGCGCTCCTTCGATGTGCAGGTGGATGGCGCGTGTTCCATCGCCGGACGCACCGCATGCGGTCAGGAGGGCTGCAGCGCCCAGGGGGATCCAGGTCGTTCTCATCGTTCTATGCATCTTGGTCAAGCAAGCGTTTCACCACCTCGTTGGCCTGGCGCGGGTCCGCCTTGCCCTGGGTGCCTTTCATCACCTCGCCCATGAACAGGCCGAGGAGCCCTTTGTTGCCCTTGCGATAGGCGGCCACCTTTTCCGGGTAGCGCGCCATGGCCGCACGGGCCAGTTCTTCGATCAGTCCGTCGTTCTTCACCTGCACCAGGTCGTGCGCCCGCGCCAGTTCCGCAGCGCTGCCGGGGTGCTCCAACAACAGGGGGAAGAGCTGTTGGGCGGCCAGTGAACGGCTCACCATGCCCGCTTCCACCACGTCCACCAGACCAGCGAGCCGCGCTGCGCTGATGGGGAACTCCTTCATCGTCAAGCCGCGCTCGTTGATCCAGGATCGCACGGGCCCCATCACCCAGTTGGCCGCCGGTTTGTGGTGCGACGTGATGGCGATCACCTCCTCGTAGTAGAGCGCGGTCTCTTTGTCGTCGGTCAGGATCGCGGCGTCGTAGGTGCTGAGGCCGAAGGACCCGGTGTACTTCGCCTGCAGTTCGCGCGGCAGGGCGGGCATGGCGCTGCGGATCGCCTCCTTCTTCGCATCGCTCACGGTGACGGGTTGGAGGTCGGGTTCCGGGAAATAGCGGTAGTCGTGCGCCATCTCCTTGCTGCGCAAGCTGGTGGTGGTGCCCTTCACCGCATCGAAGGTGCGCGTCTCCTGCGCTACGGTGCCGCCGGCCTCGAGCACTTCGGCCTGGCGCTGCGCCTCGAATTCGATGGCGCGTTGCACGTTGCGGAAGCTGTTCAGGTTCTTCACCTCGGTACGCGTGCCGAACGTACTGCTGCCTTTCGGCCGCAGGCTGATGTTCGCATCGCACCGCAGGCTGCCTTCCTCCATGTTCCCGTCGCAGATGTCGAGGTAACGCACCAGCCGGCGCACCTCCACCAGGTAGTCGTAGGCTTCCTGCGAACTGCGCAGATCGGGCTCGCCCACGATCTCGATCAACGGAACGCCCGCACGGTTCAGGTCCACCAGTGTGTTGAACGGGTCCACGTCGTGGATGCTCTTCCCGGCGTCCTCCTCCATGTGGATGCGCACCAGGCGGGCCACCTTCTCCATGCCGCCGCTCTGGTACACGATGCGGCCGCCCGTGCAGATGGGTGTGGTGTCCTGCGTGATCTGGTAGCCTTTGGGCAGGTCGGGGTAGAAGTAGTTCTTCCGCGCGAAGTGCATGCGCGGCGCGATGCTGCAACCGCAGGCCAGGCCCATGCGCACGGCCAGCTCCACGGTCTTCGCGTTCATCACCGGAAGCGTGCCGGGCAGGCCGAGCGTCACGGCGCTGATGTTCGTGTTCGGGTGGTCGCCGTAGGCGTTGGGGTCCGCGCTGTAGGCCTTGCTCTCGGTGAGCAATTGGGCGTGCACTTCCAGGCCCACCACCAGCTCCCACTGCTCCTGCCAGCTGCTCATGGGGTGCGGGTCTTGATCACCCGGTGCGTGGATGACGCGTTCCCTTGGGTGATGCGCAGGAGATAGGTGCCGTCGTTCAATGCGCGCAGGTCCACGGTGGTGCGACCCGTTGCGAAGGTCGCTCCTTCCAGCAGGCGGCCGGTGGCATCGAACACCTCCCAACATGCGGGCGCAGGGAGGGCGAGCGACACCTCGACCCGGTCCGGGGTGATCGTGGGTCGCACCTGGGCGATCGCGCCGGGCGGAGGTTGCTGCATGCGCAGGGCCATGGCGATATCGAGCACGAACAACCCGCGCTGCATGTCGCTCACCAGCACCAGGCCGCTGGGCAGGAAGGGGTACACGCCCCATGCGCCCTTGTAGCTCATGCCGTGCGGCTCGAGGCTGGTGTCGTAATAGCCCAGCAGTTGGCAGTCGCTCGGGTCCGCGCAGTTCCAGAGCCAATACCCGTCGTAGTAGTAGGAGACGTGCAAGAGGTCGCCTGCGAACACCGGGTTGTGCGGGATCGAGTGCACGTCCAGTTCCACCCCGATCGTATCGATGAACTGGATGTCCGTCGGGTCGCTCACGTCGAAGAG
>CAZFAW010000010.1:0-12353 GCA_964517015.1 uncultured Chryseobacterium sp. | reverse complement strand
TGCGTGTACAACCGGGCATGGGCCGTATCGATCCACAGCGTGTGCGCCCGATGGAACAGCACACCGCTGTCATAGATCACCGGGGCCGAATCGGGCAAGTAGCGCAGGTCGATGATCTGCAGGGTGCCGGGACCTTCGTCGGTAACGGCATACAGGCGATCGCGGTACGTCTTGTATTCCCGGTGCACCACGCTGCCGTCCTGCACCGCACCGGGAACGAAGGCCACTTCCACCGGCGTGGTGGGCTGGGTCACTTCGATGAGGTGGGTGCCCATGGTGCTGCCGATGATCCCGTACTCGTGCCCCGCGCGGGCATAGCCCCAGACGGCATTGTAGGTGTTGTCGTACAACCAAGAAGCCGGGAGCGTATCCACGTGCCAGCGCCCGAGGCAGGTCACGTTCAGGCTGTCCTGCGCGGCACCGGCCAGCGGAAGGCAGAGGAGAAGGAGCGGGAGCGGGCGCATGGACCGGGTTCAGAGCGTGGACAGCAGGTCGCGGATGATGGTGCACATCTTCGGAGCGGCGCGTTTGGCGCGTTCCTGCACCATTTCGTGCGTGGTCTCTTCGATCCGCCCTTCCACGCCCATGTCGGTGATCACGCTCATGCCGAAGCACGGCAGCTTCATGTGGCGCGCGGCGATCACCTCCGGAACGGTGCTCATGCCCACAGCATCGCCACCGATGATCCGCACGAACCGGTACTCGGCGGGGGTTTCCAGCGTGGGCCCGGTCAGCCCCACGTACACGCCCTCGCGCACCGCGATGCCATTGCTTGCCGCCGCTTCCGCGGCCTTCTTCACCAGGGCCCGATCGTAGGGTTCGCTCATGTCCGGGAAGCGGAAGCCCAGTTCGTCCACGTTCGGACCGATCAACGCGTTGGGGAAGAGGTTGATGTGGTCCGTGATGATCATGATGTCGCCGTTGTGGAAGGCGGGGTTCAGGCCGCCGCAGGCGTTGGTCACGAACAAGCGCGCGATGCCGAGCTGCGCCATCACCCGCACGGGCCGCACCACCTCTTCCATCGCGTACCCTTCGTAGTAGTGGAAGCGGCCCTGCATCACCACCACGGGTTTCCCGGCCAGGCGCCCGAAGAGGAAGCGCCCGGCATGGCCCTGCACCGTGCTCTGCGGGAAGTCGGGGATCTCCGTGTAGGGCACGGTGTGCGCCACGTCCATGGTGTCGGCGAAGCCACCCAGGCCGCTGCCCAGGATGATGCCGGTGGAAGGAGCGAAGCCGTTCGTGCGCCGACGCAGGAATTCAGCCGTGCGCTGTATGCGCGCCAAGGTGCTGGCGGAGGAGGGCGTTGAAGCCATCGGGATCGTTCAGGATGCGTGCCTGCACCGGAACCACGGCGATCGGGACCCGGGCGAGCGCACCACCCTGGGTCCAGGGCAGCAGGCGCACGGCGTCCTTCTCGGTGGTGACGATGGTTTTTTCGCGGCCCGCGAAAGTAGCGAACGCCTCCGCCAGCCGGTCGATGTCGCCCGGGCCGAACCGGTGATGGTCGGGAAAGCGCATGTGCCGCACCGTGCCCCAGGTGGCACGAGCGTGCGCCACCAGCGGCGCGGGATCGGCGATCCCGGTGACCAACAGTGCCGCGGCCCCCGGTCCCTGCGGCACGGTTCCCGCACCGTTCAGCCAGCGCGGAAGGCCGTGCACCAACCCGCTGAAGAAGAGCCGCTGATCGGGGCGCAGGCCGAGCCGGTTGCGCCAGCGCTCCGCATCGAGGTCGCCCGCCTCCGCCGGGCATTTCGTCACCACCACGATCCCGGCGGCCTTCGCCCGTGCGGGCAGGTCGCGCAGGTGGCCCGCGGGCACCACCGCGTCGCGGCTGTACGGGCGCTGGTAGGTGGTGAGCAGGATGTACAGCCCGGCGTTCAACCGCCGGTGTTGCATGGCGTCATCGAGCACCACGGCCTTCACCTCCGGCGCGGTGCGTTCGATCGTGGCGAACGCCGCCACCCGATCGGCCCCCACGAAGACGCGGACATCCGGATGGCTTCGTTTCAGCATGAGCGGTTCGTCGCCCACCTGCGCGGTCGTGTCCTCCGCACGCACTTCGTGCACTTCCGACCCACGGCGCCCGTAGCCCCGGCTCAAGGTGGCGATGGGGCCTAGACGCTTCAACGCCGCCAGCACCAGTTCCACATGGGGCGTCTTCCCGGTGCCCCCGAAGCTCAGATTGCCGATCGCCACCGTGGGGATCGCGGGCCGCACGCTGTGCAGCACGCCGGTATCGTACAGCGCATGGCGCAGGCCCAGCACCAGCGTCCATAGCAGGGCGAACGGCGAAAGCAGGATGCGGCGCAGCATGCGGACTAATTTCCGGCCCTTTCCGAACGCCGAAGATGAGGATCAACGCGATCACCGATGTGTTGGAGCGGTTCGCTCCGCCCGCATTGCAGGAACACTACGACAACAGCGGCCTTCAGGTCGGGCAGCGCGATACCGACGTGGAGGCGGCGCTGGTGTGCGTCGATTGCACGGAGGAGGTGGTGGCCGAGGCCGTGCAACGCGGCTGCGGCCTGATCATAAGCCATCACCCGCTGATCTTCCGAGGGCTGAAGGGATTGACCGGGCGTGATCATGTGGAGCGCACGGTGCTGGCGCTCATTCGCAACAACATCGCCCTCTACGCCATCCACACCAACCTGGACAATGTGATCGACGGCGTGAACGGCGAGATCGCCGAACGCTTGGGGCTGAAGGTGGAGCGCGTGCTTGAGCCGAAGCCCGATCAACTGCGCAAGCTGGTCGTCTTTGTCCCGGAGAAGCAGGCAGAGACCGTACGCCAGGCGATGTTCGATGCCGGAGCCGGGCGGATCGGCCACTACGACGAGTGCAGCTACAACTTCCAGGGTCAGGGCACCTTTCGCGCGTTGGAAGGCGCCAACCCCTTCGTGGGCACGGTCGGCCAGCGGCATCAGGAGCCCGAAATGCGGATCGAGGTGGTGATCGATGCAGCCCGCGAGCGCGCCATCGTTCAGGCCATGAAGGCCGTTCACCCGTATGAGGTGCCCGCCTTCGACATACACCCCTTGCTGAACCGTAACAACGAGGTGGGTGCGGGGGTGGTTGGCATGTTGGCGGCGCCCCTTACGCCGCCCCAATTCCTCAACCACCTGAAGCGGGTCTTCGGCACGGGGGCCATTCGCCACACCGCCTTGCCGGGGAGCCTCATCCACCGGGTGGCAGCCTGCGGAGGCTCAGGCAGTTCCCTGATCGGAGCGGCCAGGGCGTCCGGCGCCGATGCCTTCGTTACCGCCGACCTGAAATACCACCAGTTCTTCGAGGGCGAAGGCCTGCTCTTGTGCGATGTGGGCCACTACGAAAGCGAACAGTTCACCATGCACCTGCTGCGCGATCGGCTGAAGGCTTCTTTGCCTACTTTCGCGGTCCATTTGACGGGGACGTCCACGAACCCCGTGCATTATTCCTGATCATGGCCAAGACCGCGACCAAGAGCACCGGTACCACCGAGGAAAAGACCCCGAAGGCCCCCACCGCCGCCGCCAAGGCGGAGATCACCATCGCCGAGAAACTGGTGGAGCTCTTCCGGCTCCAAACGATCGATTCGGAGATCGACCGCATTCGCACCCAGCGCGGTGAACTGCCCCTGGAAGTGCGCGATCTGGAGGACGAGGTGGCCGGCCTGGAGGTGCGCCAGAAGAAGCTCGAGGACGAAATGAACGAGCTGGAGAAGGGCGTGGCCGAACGGCAGAACCAGATCAAGGACGCGAAAGCGACCATCAAGAAGTACGAGGGCCAGCAGGCCAAGGTGCGCAACAACCGCGAGTACGACAGCCTGGGCAAGGAGATCGAATTCCAGACCCTGGAGATCCAACTCGCCGAGAAGCGCATCAAGGAGACCAAGGCCACCATGGAGCACAAGAAGGTGGTGCTCGATGAGAGCGCGGCCAAGTACAAGGAACGCAAGAAGGACCTCGAGCACAAGAAGAAGGAGCTCGACGACATCATCGCCGAGACCGAGAAGGAGGAGAAGGACCTGGCCAAGAAGAGCGAGGCGGCCGCCAAGCACATCGAGGAGCGCCTGCTGAGCGCCTACCGCCGGATCCGCAGCAACGCCCGCAACGGCCTGGCCGTGGTGCCGGTGGAGCGCGGCAGCTGCGGCGGTTGCTTCAACGCGATCCCGCCCCAGCGCCAGCTCGACATCCGCAGCCACAAGAAGATCATCGTGTGCGAGCACTGCGGCCGCATCCTCGTCGACGAATACGTGCAGGAGCGCGTGAGCGGCGACGGCAAGGCGTGAGGCCCGCGCACCGACCGGACCTGAAGCCCCGCCTCACAGCGGGGCTTTTCCGTGGCGGGTGGCGGCAGCCCGATCGTTCACATGCGCGCGCGCATGCGCCGGAGGCCTGCGCCTATACCCACGGGCGTCAAGGCCGGTAGGCGAAAGTGACCAGCAGCCGCGTGCTGGTCAGGTCCTCGTTCACCGCGTCCACTTCGGCGGGGTCGTAGGGGAAGTAGTTCGATCCGCGCTGGGCGTAGGTGCCACCGAGGTCCAGGCTGATGTGGGTGTTGCGCCAGCCCACACCCAGCGCGTACTGCGTGAGGGGGAGGCCGTGCCGCAGGTCCTCCTTCGAGAACGGGTCGGGATGGAAGCCCCAGCCGCCGCGGAAATACCACGGGCCCGCGCGCCATTCGGTGCCTACGCGCACACTGTGGCTCATTTCCCCGCTGTGCTCGATCACCGCGTTCTCCGCACTGAAATCATAATCGTCCGCGATCGCATCGGCACGGCGGAAGCGCGCTTTACGGTAGTCCTTCCACTGGTAGTCGATGCTCACGGCGCCGTGCTGTCCCACCACATAGGCCACCGACCCCAGCACGCTCAGTGGGGTGTTCAAGCGATAGGCGTAGCTGCCGTCCGGCGAGGATCGCGAATAGGAATCGCCGGCGCGGAAGGCCGTGCTCATCTCCGTCGTGTACGCATCCGTCAAGCTGAGCCAGGTCGGGGTGTGGAAGGCCAGCCCGAGGCGCAGGCGTTCGATGGGCCGGTAGATCGCACCGATCTTCAGGTCCACGCCGGTGCCGCGCGTGGTCAGGTCCTCTCGGAAGGTGATGTCCTTGATGTCGATGCTCTCATCGAGCGTGGTCTCGTGGTGGATCGTGGTCCGCGAATACCGTACGCCCACGATCCCCAGCGAACCGCCGAGGTAGAGCCTGTCGTCGCGGTTGGCGGCGAAGAAGAACGTGGTGTTCGTCACCGCACCGCTGCTGCCGATCGTGTGGGCCTGGCGCAGGAGCGCACCCTGCGGCACCACGCTCACGTACGTGTTCGCGTTGGTGTCCAGGGGATCGATCGCGTAGGTGTCCCATGCCAGCCCGCTGGTGAAGGGGAACGCATCGTACAGCAGGTCGGGATCGGTGCCGTTCGCTTCGTTCACCAGGCCTGAAAGGATCGTGCTGTTCACGCGATCGCCCACCGCCTGCCGTTCCCAATGGAAGGAGGCCTGGCGGTCGTAGATGATCCCGAAGCTGGTGGCCTTCCATCCGTCCTTTTTCTCGGTGGGCGAATGCAGCACCAGGCCGAAGTTGCCGATGCAGAACCGTGTATCGGTGTTCGAAGCCGAAGTGCCGTAGAAGGTGCTGGTGGCCTCGTTCACCTCGAACGCCGGGGTGAAGGTGAACTCACTGGCCACGTACAGGCCCATGCCGGCAGGGTTCAGGAACGCGCTCACCGGGTCGGCGCCCAGCGCGCCGAAGGCATTGGCCATAGCGGCGCTGCGTGCGCTGCCGTGGGGCTGGATGTACGACAGCCGAAGGGCGTCCTCCTCGCTTTGTGCGTTGGCGAAAGCGGCCGGGGCGAAGGCGCACCACACCGCCGCGGTGCGAAGAAGGAAGGTCGTGCGCATGGGGTGATCAGCGCGGGCGGGTCGAGGGAGAGGGACGTGAACCGCCACCGTCGCGCGATCCGCCACCGTCGCGTGAACCGCCGTTGTCGCGGGAACCTCCATTATCGTGCGATGGACGTCCGCCGTTGTCGTCGCGGCGCGGTCGATCGCGGTCGATCGGCCGGTCGCGCGCGGGTTGGCGCGGGGCCACATCGGGGCGCCGCTCGATCGGTGTGCGCTCCCACTGGGGGGCGGTCGTGCGGTCCGGGCGCAGCGGTTGCAGCGCGCTTGGGCGCAGGCTCACCGCACTGCGCGATGAGAACACCGTACCCGTGCCGCCCGCAATACCGCTGTTGCCGCCGGCACCCAGCGAAGGCCGGTGCCCATACACGTAGCCGTTCCCGGCCTCACCCGGAACGATCACCACCGGCACGTAGCAACCGTAGCAGTTGCCGCCCCACCCGTAGTAGCCGTAGCCGTTGTAGTAGCCGTTGCCGTAGGTGCCGCCATACCACGGATCGTACCAGCCGCAGCTGTTGTTCCACCAGGGCGAATTCCACCCACCGTAGGGATAGCCCCACGAACCGTACGGCGAACCCCAGTAGTTATCGTAGCCCCAGCCACAGCCGGGCGATCCCCAACCGTACCCCATGCTCCAGTAGGATCCCCCGTACGGCGCACCCCAGCCCAGGCCCAGTGAACCGCCCCAGCCGAAGCGACCATAGTTGTAATAGTACGGATCGTTGTAGGTCATGTCGTAATACCCGCGCTGGTAGCCATCGGCCGTGCGCTGATCGTAGTAGTCATCGGCGCGCTTGGGCTCCTCCGGTTGCGGTGGCATCGGCGCAGCGGCCGCCACGGGCTCATGCACCGGCTTGTCGTACACCCCGTCGCGCACGTCGGCGGTGCGTTGCATGCTCGAGCAGGCGGTGAGCAGGATCGCGGTGAGCGGAAGGAAGGGATGTGTTCTCATGGCGGGTGCGGTTCCAAGGTGGGTCCAGGTCCATCAACGGGCCAGCAGGCCGGGCGTTGTGTTCCTTTTCGCCACCTTCACAGCCTCAAAAATAGTACCGGCGACAGGGGCCATGAGCGAGGTGATCACGAAACGTTCCACTGACCATGCACAGTGGTACAACGATCTGGTGTTGAAGGCCGATCTGGCCGAACACAGCGAAGTGCGGGGCTGCATGGTGATCAAGCCGCACGGGTACGCCATCTGGGAGAAGATGCAAGCGGCGTTGGACGGCATGTTCAAGGCCACCGGGCACGTGAACGCCTACTTCCCCCTGTTCATCCCATTGTCCTATTTCGCCCGGGAAGCCAGCCACGTGGAGGGCTTCGCCAAGGAGGCCGCCGTGGTGACCCATTACCGCCTGAAGAGCGACCCCGTGAAGGGCATCGCCGTGGATCCGGAGGCGCAGCTCGAGGAACCCTTGGTGATCCGCCCCACCAGCGAGACCATCATCTGGAACACCTACCGCGGCTGGATCAAGAGCTACCGCGACCTGCCCATCCTGGTGAACCAATGGGCCAACGTGGTGCGGTGGGAAATGCGCACCCGGCTGTTCCTGCGCACCGCCGAATTCCTCTGGCAGGAAGGGCACACCGCCCATGCCACCCGCGAAGAAGCCGTGGAAGAGACCATGCGCATGCTCGACGTCTACGCACGCTTCAACGAGGAGTGGCTCGCCATTCCCGTGATCAAGGGCGTGAAGACCCCGAGCGAGCGCTTCGCCGGTGCCGTGGATACCTATTGCATCGAGGCCCTCATGCAGGACGGCAAGGCGCTGCAGGCAGGCACCTCGCACTTCCTTGGGCAGAACTTCGCCAAGGCCTTCGATGTGCTCTTCACCAACCCCGAGAACAAGCAGGACCACGTGTGGGCCACCAGCTGGGGCGTTACCACGCGCATGATCGGCGCGTTGATCATGACCCACAGCGACGACCACGGCTTGGTGCTGCCCCCCCGTATGGCACCTGTGCAAGTGGTGGTGGTGCCCATTGCCCGGAACCCCGAACAGCTCGCCGCGCTGCGGGCCTACATCCAACCGGTGATCGATGCCTTGCGCGCGCGCCAGGTGAGCGTGAAGTTGGACGACGACGACACCAGGAAACCCGGCTGGAAATTCGCCGAGCACGAACTGAAGGGCGTGCCCGTGCGCATTGCCGTGGGACCCCGCGACATGGAGAACGGCACCGTGGAGGTGGCCCGCCGCGATACCCTGGAAAAGGAGACGCTCCAGGTCGCCGACCTGGCCGACAAGGTGCAACACCTGCTGGCCGCCATCCAGGACAACCTGTACCAAAAGGCGCTGGCCATGCGCGAACGCCAGACCCGCGCGGTGGATACGTACGCGGAGTTCAAGCAGGCCATCGAGGAAGGCGGTTTCATCCTGGCCCACTGGGACGGCACCGCCGCCACCGAGGAACTGGTGAAGAACGAGACCAAGGCCACCATCCGGTGCATTCCCCTGGAAGGCGATAAGACCCCCGGGAAGTGCATGGTCACCGGCCAGCCTTCCGCCCAAAGGGTCATCTTCGCACGTGCATACTGATGGCCAAGACCAGGAAGAGCGAAGCCCGGCCCCGCGTGCCTGAGAGCCCCCGCGAGACGGTGCTGCGCATGCTGCGCGAGAAGAGCAGCATGAAGCAGGACGTGCACCAGCGCACCTTGCAGGTGTTCGCCGATGTGAAGCAGGTGCTCTCGGACATGGCCACCGACCTCGATGCCGCCATCCACAAGGACGACAAGCGCATCACCGTGCAATACCGGGACAAGGGCGAAAGCGCGTGCGAGGCCAAGGTGGCCGGCGATGTGATCATCTTCCACATGCACACCAACGTGTTCAAGCTTGACCAGAGCCACAGCCTGTGGAAGGGCGGCTACCTGATGGAGGACGAGCTGCGCGGCTACTTCGGGGTGATCAACATCTACAACTTCCTCAGCGATTCCTTCAAGTACAACCGCGAGCGCGACATCGGCTACCTGGTGGCGCGCCTGTTCCTGAACAAGGAGGGCCACTTCTTCGTGCAGGGCAAACGCCAGCTCGGCTTCCTTTACAGCGACCTGGCGGACAACGTGCTGGACCAGCACCGCCTGAAACAGGTGATCTGGTCGGTGATCATGTACGTGCTCGATTTCGACCTGCTCACCCCGCCATACGACCAGGTGAACCAGGTGACCGTGAGCGAGATGAACGAGCTGAGCAGCAACCTGCAGATCAGCACCGGCAAGCGCCTGGGCTTCCGCTTCCTGGCGGACATGGACGATGTGACCTGACGGCCTCGGCCGGATCGCGCCGCTTTCTACATTTGCCACCCCTTTCGCAACATGGCCCGTTCGTCTAGGGGTTAGGACGCGTCCCTTTCACGGATGAAACAGGGGTTCGATTCCCCTACGGGCTACAAGGATTCTCGGGCAGGGATGGGCGAAGGCCCGTCCCTGTTGCGTTTCAGAGGGGGCCTGTTCGCCAGCGTCCGCCGTTGTGCAGAATTTTGGGCTGAGATCGCCCCCAAATGGGTGGCTCTGGACCCGAGGAGGCCCCTAACGGGAAACTGAACTGCGGCAGGTTGGAAGGGGCTTCGGGAATTGAGTCCCAGACCGTGAACCACCCAGCTTCCGACCCGTAGCACGCTGGGAACAG
This sequence comes from uncultured Chryseobacterium sp., assembly GCA_964517015.1. Lineage (GTDB taxonomy): Bacteria > Bacteroidota > Bacteroidia > Flavobacteriales_F > PHOS-HE28 > PHOS-HE28. The sequence continues at coordinate 2,854 of CAZFAW010000010.1, read as the reverse complement.
CGTTTTTGACCCATTAGGGGCTGTCCCAGAGCACGAAAGCGTGGTCATGCGCAGAATAGGGGCTTCCTGCCCACCTCAGACCGCAGTCCCTTTCATGATGCGGCGGCGCTCGGCGACCCGTGCGAGCCAGTCGTAGTGACTGATCAGGGCGTTGCACCGCTCCTGCTCCCCTTCACCTGCGATGGAAAACACATAGGTCGAGCAGTTGCTCCGAAGTACACCACCGTGGTCCAGCTTCACGCGGACATAAGCCTCACGAATGGCGGATCCCATGGGTTCTCGTCCGCTGGCGAAAGCCATTATTGCATGCTCTTCATACAGGTGCGTGAATTCGAGACACGCCATCAGCCCCAAGGTGGTTTCCTTGTTGTAGTGATGTGAGAGCGTGATCCGTAGCCATTGCCGCAGGTCAGGGACCGCACCGCCCTTCGTTTCGATGATGAGTATTGGCCCAACCCAGCAACGTCCGTTCACGCAGCGTTCTTCGTTGGCCAGTTCGTTCGTTTCCATCGCTTTTGTGCGCGTATGAGAACGCTCTCCTAAATAGTGCATCGCCGCCTGTGGCATGGGTTGAAATGAAATCCCAAAAACTGCGGAGAAATTTCTGAGGCCATCTGGGCCCCACAGAATAGCCACTTTGTTTTAGGGGCTTCTTTTCGATACGCCAGTTCAGCCCCTTGATCAAGGGGCCTAATGAAGCCCTTGATCAAGGGCTTACTCGGGGATCGTTCTTCCGCTGAGGTCAGTAGGTGAGAGTGATCCCCGCCCCGAAGCCCATGTCGCTGTCATAGTGCGAGGTGAGCGCCCAACTCTTGTCCACGATGTAGCGTCCCATGACCATGTATTCCCCATCGGTGTTCACCATGAGGTCTAGACGCGCACGGGCTGAGATCGGTATGTCCTCGCGCATCAACTGGGCCCGCAACCGACCATCACCATCGATACGACCGTCGAGAACGAAGAGCATGGGCAAAGTGTATTCAATGCCCAGACAACCCGTACGGCGTTCGTCCTTCGTATTGGTCTGGCCGAAGAGGTTCTGCTCCACGTCGCTCATGTGCATCATGCGCTGGCGCCAATCGAAGCCCACGTAGGGGAACCACCACTGCATGCGGCCTAGATAACGCCCGAAGTGGGTCTCTACTTCCTGTCCATGGTGTTCGGTATATCCTAGCCGCCATTCGGCCTGCAATTGCCAGCGTTTGCTCATCAGCATGGCGTGGCCATCGTTGCCGTTGGTGGCGAAGTCGTTCCGTGCTGCGAAGTGCCATGCTTTGTCATCCCGTGCGAACCGCCTCCATGAAAGGCCCTGCGTGTATCCAGCGGATCCGCTCGTGTCCTCATAGCTGAATACGCGGCCCATGCCGCTCATCATGTGGTAGAGGATGTGGCAATGGAAGAACCAATCACCGCTCTCGGTTCCCGCGAACTCGATGGTGTCGGTCTCCATGGGCATGATGTCCAATACATTCTTCAATGGTGCGTGATCGCCTTGCCCGTTCAGCACGCGGAAGAAGTGGCCGTGAAGGTGCATGGGATGGCGCATCATGCTGTTGTTGTACAGGATCAGCCTCACGTTCTCGCCCCTGTGGATGGTGATCTTGTCCGTCTCCGATACCGTCTTGTTGTCGATGCTCCATACGTAACGGTTCATGTTCCCTGTCAGCTCGAAGTGTAGCTCCTTGACTGTTCCTTGCGGCAAAGCGGTACTTCTCGGGGAGCGCAGCATGCCGTAGTTGAGCGTGACCATCGGGCTTGTGCTGATGGCGTGCTCGTGCGCCATGCCTTCCATGCCCTGCATCCCGTCGTCATTCTTGGTCGGGGTGCTGCCCGTGATCTCGGGATACATCACCGTGTTCATGTCCATGCGTTGCAACGCCATCTTCATGCCCATGTCTTCCATGTCCCCGTTCATCCGCATCATGCCGTTCATCATCTTCATTCCCTCGAAGTACTTCAAGGGGCCCATGGGCGCTGCGAGTTGCCTGATCCCTTTGCCCAACCATACGGACGTGCTCCGCGTGCGATCCTCCGAGGTCGCCAGCAGTTCGTAAGCAGTGCTGTCGGCTGGAATGGTCACGATCACATCGTAGGTCTCAGCAACACCCACAATGAAGCGGTCCACCTCGACGGGTTCCACGTCCATCCCATCGCTGGCCACCACGGTCATTTTACCGCCTGCATAGCTGACCCAGAAGTAGCTACTGGCTCCACCATTGACCAGTCGGATCCGCACGCGATCGCCCGCCTTCAATTCAGGAGCAACGTCCTCCCTTTGGCCGTTCGCGAGCACGGCGTTGTAGTACACATCGCTCACATCCATGGACCGCATGCGCTTCCATTCATTCGTGAGCTTGGCGCCCACGTACCCCTCCTTGATCGCATCCCAATAGCTCTGCACGGTGCCAGCGCGAAGCCTGCTTTTCTGGATCGCGAACCAGTCAGTGGCATTGTGCAATCGACGATGTACCTCCGAAGGCTTCATGTCGGTCCATTCGCTTAGGATCACCACATGCTCAGACATGGGTGCTTCATTGCGCTTGTGAATGATCAGTGCGCCGTGCATCCCATTCTGCTCCTGAAGGTTCGTGTGCGAGTGGTACCAGTAAGTGCCGCTTTGCACCAGCGGGAACTTGTACACCTGTGTCTCGCCCGCTTTGATCGGCGGTGTGGTGAGATAGGGTACGCCGTCGAAGGCATTGGGCAGAATGATACCATGCCAGTGAAGTGAGGTTTCCTCCTTTTTCATGGCATTGTGTACCACGATCAGCGCGGTGTCACCTTCCGTGAACTCCAACGTGGGCATGGGCGACTGCCCATTGACCGCATAGCCCTTGCGATCCTTGCCAGTGTA
>CAZFAW010000009.1:7017-18440 GCA_964517015.1 uncultured Chryseobacterium sp. | reverse complement strand
GCGGCATACGGCTCGGTGTACAGTTCGATGCGGTCGGCCCCGGTGTCCGCAGCGTGCCCGATCTGCTCCGGATCGGTGCCCATGAACAAGCTGGTCCGGATACCGGCCGCTTTGAAGCGTTCGACGTGGGTCCTCAGCTCCGCTTTCCGGGTGCGCGCATCCCAGCCCGCGTTGCTGGTGAGCACGCCGGGCGGATCGGGTACCAGGGTCACCTGCTCCGGCCGCACCTCCAGCACCAGGGCCGTGAATTCTTCGCCCGGATAGCCCTCGATGTTGAACTCGGTGAGCACCACCGGACGCAAGGCCCGCACGTCGGAACGACGGATGTGGCGCTCGTCGGGCCGCGGGTGCACGGTGATTCCCTGCGCACCGTGGCGCTGGATCTCCACGGCCCATGCCACCACATCGGGGTTGTTCGCCCCGCGCGCATTGCGCAAGGTGGCCAGCTTGTTGATATTGACGCTGAGTCGGGTCACGGAGGGGCGGCTACTTTGGCCCAGCTTTGGGCGGTCAAAAGTAGGAGCACCACCAGCCCGGCACGAAGCACGCACCATGCATGCCGTTGAACTGATATCGCCCGAGATCCCACCGCTGCGGCCCTCCGACACCGTGGGTCGCGCCATGGATTGGATGGAGGAATTCAAGGTGAGCCACCTGCCCGTGGTGCAGGACCAGCGCCTGCTCGGCCTGGTGACGGACGAAGCGTTGGTGGACCGGAACGATCCGAAGGCCGAGGTGCGCAGCCTCGTCGATGCGGTGGAAGTACCCTTCGTGCGCGGCGGACAGCACATCTACGACGTGATGAAGCTGATGAGCGAACGCGCCCTGAGCGTGCTGCCCGTGCTGGACATGACCGGCGGCTACCTCGGAGCCATCAACGAACGCGAAGCGTTGAAGAAGCTCGCCGAGATCACCAACATCCGCGAACCCGGCAGCGTGGTGGTGCTGGAAATGAACCAGAACGACTACAGCCTGCAGGAGATCGCCCGGATCGTGGAAGGCAGTGATGGGAAGCTGCTCAGTGTGTACAGCCACACCCTCGACGGCACCAACCGCGTGGAGATCACCCTGAAGATCAACCGCGAGGACATCAGCGACATCCTGCGCACCTTCGAGCGCTACGAGTATTTCGTGAAGAACACCTACCAGGGCAGCGCCTTCCACGACGACCTGCGTGGGCGTTACGACTCGTTGATGCGCTACATCGACCTGTGACCCTCCCGCGGCCCCTCCTCTCCGTCCTGCTCCTCTGCCATGCGCTGATCCGCACCAGCGCGCAAGACCTGCCTGCCGATACCGCAACCTCCTTCCCCATCGCCGTGCTGGCGGTGACCATGGAAGGCAACACCACCACGCGCCCGCGGGTGATCCAGCGCGAGATGCTGGTGAACGAAGGCGATACGATCCCGTCCGACGCGCTCTACGCCCGTCTGGAGCGCAGCCGGCAGAACCTGCTCAACTTGTCGCTCTTCAACACGGTCGACATCCTCCCCCTCTATGTGAGCCCCACCGAGGTGGTGGTGCAGGTACGCGTGAGCGAACGCTGGTACCTGTGGCCCTCGCCCATCATCGAGGTGGCCGACCCCAACTTCAACACGTGGTGGCGGCTGGGCCGCGACCTGGACCGGTTGAACTTCGGCCTGTACCTGTACCGCTACAACTTCCGCGGGTTGAACGAAACGGTGTACCTGAAATTCCAGTTCGGTTACGCCCAGCAATACGCGTTGCGCTACAAAGTGCCCAACCTGGACCGTCGGCAGCGCTGGGGCGCGAGCATCGGTGGCGGGTATTACCAGCAGAAGGAGATCACCATCGGAACGCTCGACAACGAACGCGTGTTCCACCGGCCGCAGCAGGGGAACGCCCGAACCAGTTGGAGCGTGGACGGCGACCTGACGCTCCGCCCCCACCATGACCTTCGCCACATCTGGCGGCTCACCTACGCCAGCGCCGATGTCTCGGACAGCGTGGTGATCGAAGGGCCGGGCTACTTCGCCGGCGACGCGACGCACACGGGCTTCCTGGCCGCCGGGTACTCGCTGATCTGGGACACCCGCGACTCACGCGCCTTCGCCCGCGCGGGCACCTACGCCGAATTGAAGATCGACCGTCTCGGCCTGGCCGTGCTGGACGAGAACGCGCCGGACATCACCACGGTCTATGGCACGGCGAAGCGTTGGTGGCAGGCCGGCGAACGGTTCGTGATCAGCGCCGGGGTACAAGGGCGCACCACGCTCGGTGGTCACGTGCCCTATTACGTGCAGGAAGGCCTCGGTTACCGGTACACGGTGCGCGGGTACGAATACTATGTGGTCGATGGGCAGCACTTCGTGCTGGGACGCACCAATTTCCTGTACGCCCTGATCCGCCCCCGGGACTACTACCTCTCGCCCGTGCCCCTGGAGGCGTTCCGCACCCTGCACATCGCCCTGTACGCCGACCTCTTCGCCGATGCCGGCCGCGTGTGGGACGACCAGCAACAGGCCACGAACCCGCTGAACAACGCGTGGTTGTCCGGCGTGGGCCTGGGCCTTGACCTGGTAACGAGCTACGACCAGGTGCTGCGCGCCGAATACAGCGTGAACGCCCTGGGCGAGGACGGCATCTTCCTACATTTCACCCAACCCTTCTGAACAGCATGCGCGCGGGTGTGCACGGCCGCCGGATGACCGCCTCCACGGCGCCCATGGTAGTACGCATCCTGGCCGCCATGAGCGCACTGGGCATCGAACCCGTGGTGGAGGAAATGCTGGCCGCCTGGCTGCGCGAACACGGAGCCCGTGAGCCCTGGCACACCTTCGATGGACTTGAGCCCCTGCCGCGCGGCTTCGATGTGTTCATCACCCTCGGTGGCGACGGCACCTTCCTGGACGGCGTGGCCATGGTGGGCAACAGCGGGGTGCCCATGGTGGGTATCAACCTGGGCCGTTTGGGCTATCTGGCCAACGTGCGGGTCGAGGACTACGGAACGGCCCTGCGCGGCCTGGTGGACGGCCGTTACGCGATCCAGCAACGTGCCTTGGTGCAAGTGGACGGATGCGGCGACGCCCTGGGGGAACGCACCTTCGCCCTGAACGAGGTGAGCGTGCACAAGCGCGACAGCAGCACCATGCTCAGCATTCGCGCACAATTGGGCGACCGGTACCTGAACACCTATTGGGCCGATGGACTGATCATCGCAACGCCCACGGGTTCCACCGCCTACTCGTTGAGCTGCGGCGGCCCCCTGTTGGACCCCGACTGCGACGCGTTCGTGATCACGCCCATCGCGCCGCACAACCTGAACGTGCGCCCCTTCGTGATCCCCGACCACCACGAGGTGCGGTTGAACGTGGACGCCCGCGGGGACAAGTACCTGGTGAACCTCGATTCGCGGAACGCCACCCTGGACACCAGCGCGGAATTGCGCATCAGCAAGGCCCCGTTCAACTTGCAAGTGGTCCATTTCGCGGGCCAGGACCACCTGGACACCCTGCGCAGCAAGCTGACCTGGGGGCTGGACATGCGCAGCGGTGCACCGCCCCAGCGTACCCCGGAATAACTTCGCCCCGTACAAGCCGCCGCACAAGGATCCCGCGGTCATGGCCGTTCCCCAGCCGATGCTGAAGAAAGTGATGTTCCTCCCAGGACTTTGCTGCCTGCTCGCGTGCCCCGTGGCACACGGCCAGGTGAGCGAAGTGGGCATTACGGCCGGCACCACCTACTACATCGGCGACCTCAACCCCACGAAGCACTATCCGCCCGGTACGGCCTTCGCGATCGGGGGCCTGTACCGATACAATTTCGACGAACGTTACGCCTTCCGCCTGCAAGGCCTCTACGGCAAGTTGCAAGCCGACGACGCCAACAGCCCCGATACGCTTCAGACCCTTCGGAACCTGAGCTTCCGATCCAAGCTGATCGAGGCCTCGGCCCTCCTGGAGATCAATTTCTTCCACTACCGTGCGGGCAAGAAGGACGAGAAGAAGTACTGGACCCCCTTCGTGTTCGGTGGCCTGGCCTATTTCCGGGCCAACCCGCAGGCCCAGCTGAACGACACCTGGTTCGACCTGCAGCCTCTGGGCACCGAGGGCCAGGGCAGCAGCACCGGCGGCGAGCCGTACAAAGTGGACCAGATCAGCATTCCGTTCGGCGCGGGTTTCAAGTTCAACTTCCATCGGCTGGACGTGCAGCTGGAATGGGGTCTGCGTCGCACCTACACCGACTACATCGACGACGTGAGCGGCACCTACGTGGACAATGCCCAGCTCGCCTTCGAGAACGGCGATCTGGCCGCCGTGCTGGCCGACCGCAGCCCGCTGGCCCCCACGGGGTACAATACGGGACGGGCCCGGGGCGATGCGAACACGCGCGACTGGTACCAATACACCGGGGTTTCCGTGACCCTGATCCTGGGCCCCCGCTTCACGGAATGCGACGAGCTCTACAAGAGCATGAAACAGCGCGGCCGTTGAGGCCGGAATGCGACCTTTGCCCCCCTCCTTAACGGAGGAAGGCATGTCAGGCACCGATCCCGCATACGAGGCACTGAAAGCACGCGTGGACCGCAGCCGCGTGCCCCGGCACATCGCCATCATCATGGATGGCAACGGGCGCTGGGCCGAACGGCAGGGCGAGCATCGCGTGATCGGCCACAGCCACGGGGTGCGGTCCGTGCGCGAGGCCCTGGTGGGCGCCACCGAGATCGGCGTGGACCATCTGACCCTGTACGCCTTCAGCACCGAGAACTGGAACCGGCCCCGGGCGGAAGTGGACGCACTGATGGACCTGCTGGTGCGCACCCTGGCCAGTGAACTGGAAAGCCTGCACGAGAACGGCGTGCGGCTGAACGCGATCGGTGATCTGGACAGCCTGCCCGAACCCTGCCACCGTACCCTGCTCGACGCGATCGCCCAGACGGCGCACAACGATCGCATCACGCTCACGTTGGCGCTCAGCTACAGTTCCCGATGGGAGATCACCCGGATGGTGCGGCGGATCGCCGAAGAGGTACACGCCGGCCGGATCGATCCGAAGGACGTGAACGAACGCACCGTGAGCGACCACCTGACCACCGCCGACATGCCCGACCCCGAACTGCTGATCCGCACCAGCGGCGAGCAGCGGATCAGCAACTTCCTGCTCTGGCAGATCGCCTATGCCGAACTGTACTTCACGGACAAACTGTGGCCCGAGTTCACCAAGGCCGACCTCTGCGCGGCGGTGCTCGACTACCAGGGGCGCGAACGTCGGTTCGGCCTGGTGAGCGAACAAGTGAACCCCTCATGATCCTGCGCCACGCGCTCCCGATCCTCTGCATGCTGGGCAGCTTGCTCGCCATGGGGCAGAAGCCCGCACAACCGGTGCTCGACTATGCCTATCCCCGCGAGTACGAGATCGGCGGCCTGACCGTGAGCGGTTGCGTGACGCGCGATGCCAACGCGGTCAAGCTCTTCAGCGGCCTCCAGGTGGGCGACAAGGTGATGATCCCCGGCGATCGGATCAGCGAAGCGATCCTGAACATCTGGGAACAGCACCTCTTCAGCGATGTGCGCATCGAGGTGGCCGAAGTGCGCGGCGGTGTGGTGTTCCTGAACATCGAAGTGAAGGAGAACCCGCAGATCGCGCTCTCGAAGGTGCGCGGCGTATCGAAGAGCGACGAGGAGAAGCTGAACGACGTGCTTCGTGCGGCAGGCAGCATACGGGGACGGCAGGTGGACGATGCCCTCCTCACCAACACGCGCAACGCCGTGGCCCGCTACTACCAGGACAAGGGCTATCCGAAAGCCACCACGCGTATCGAGCAGATCACGGTCGATTCCACATACAAGGGTAGCGCCGCGTACCTCCCCAACAGCGTGCAGATGGTCTACCATGTGGACCGCGGCCCGCGTGTGCGGATCAAGGACGTGGTCTTCGCCGGCAACGACAACATCAAGGACGCCCGATTGCGCCGCGCCATGAAGAACACCAAGCGCAAGCGCTGGTACAACATCTTCGGCAGCAGCAAGTTCCTGGCGAAGGACTTCAAGGCCGATCAGCGCAGCGTGATCGAGGTCTACAACGAGAACGGTTTCCGCAACGCGGCCGTGGTGAAGGACACCGTGTACTACGTGGCCGACGACAAGGTGCGCGTGGAGGTGACGGTGGACGAGGACCATCGCTTCTACTACCGCCACGTGAGCTTCAGCGGCAACACCAAGCACACCAGCACCGAACTGGGCGACATCCTGAACATCCGCCGCGGCGATCGCTACAACAAGAAGACGCTGGACAGCCGCCTGTACATGAACCCCAGCGGGCGCGACATCAGTTCCCTCTACATGGACGACGGCTACCTCGGGTTCCAGCCCAACGTGACCGAGAGCGTGGAGGGCGACAGCATCGACCTGGCCATCCGCATCCGCGAAGGGCGCCAGTACCGGATCCGAAACGTGATCATCAAGGGCAACACGAAGACCAACGAGCACGTGATCCGCCGGGAGATCTATACCAAGCCGGGCGACCTCTTCAACCGCAGCGATGTGTTGCGCACCCAACGCGAACTGGCGCAACTGGGCTACTTCGATCCCGAAAAGCTGGGCGTGAACCCGATCCAGGACGCCCGCACCGGCATGGTGGACCTGGAATACACCGTGGAAGAGAAGCCCAGCGACCGCCTGGAACTGAGCGGCGGGTTCGGCGCCAACCGGCTGGTGCTTTCACTGGGGGTCTCGTTCACGAACTTCAGCATGCGCAAGATGTTCGACAAGGAGGCCTGGCAACCGCTGCCCGCCGGCGACGGCCAGACCTTGAACCTGCGCGCCGTGACCAACGGCAGCTACTACCAGCAATACAGCCTCTCCTTCGTGGAGCCCTGGCTCGGCGGCCGCAAGCCGAACAGCCTGAGCGTTTCCGCCTACCTCTCGAAGCAGACGAACGGCATCACCGACAAAGAGGACCCCACGCGACAGGTGTTGCGGATCTTCGGCAGCACCATCGGCTTCGGGAAGCGGTTGCAGGTACCCGACGACTACTTCATCTGGCGCATTTCGCTGGGCTACCAATTGTACGACCTCAACAACTGGCAGTCGCTTTTCAACTTCAGCGATGGCCAGAGCAACGTGATCTCGCTCACCACTTCGATCTCGCGCAACTCCGTGGATGCCCCCTTCTTCGCGCGCAGCGGCAGCGACATCACCCTGAGCGTGAAAGCCACACCGCCCTATTCCCGGATCTTCTTCCGCGACCGCGACTACACCGACCTGAGCGACGCGGACCGCTACCAGTGGGCCGAGTTCCACAAGTGGAAATTCACCACCCAGTGGTACCAGCGGCTCACGCGCAGCAAGACCGGCCACGAACTGGTGTTGATGGCGCGCGCAGGCTTCGGGTTCCTGGGCCGCTACGACCGGCGTGTGGGCGACAGCCCGTTCGAGCGGTTCTACCTCGGCGGCGTGCCCCTGAGCGGGTTCGCCCTCGACGGCCGTGAGATCATCTATCTGCGCGGGTACGAGGATTACACCATCAGCAATTCCAACGGCAGCGGCGGAGACCTCTTCATCACCAAGTACGCCACCGAACTGCGCTTCCCCATTTCGCTGAACCCGCAAGCCACCATCTACGCCCTGGGCTTCCTGGAAGCAGCGAACTCCTGGAACACCATCGATCGGTACGACCCCTTCCGTCTCTATCGCTCGGCGGGCCTGGGCCTCCGGCTGTTCCTGCCCATGTTCGGGCCCATGGGGCTGGACTACGGCTGGCGCCTCGACGACGTTCCCGCATACCCCAACATGGCCAAGGGCCAGTTCCATTTCACCATTGGCATCGATCTTGGGGAGCTTTGATCGCGATCAGCTACTTTCACCGGCCTTTTGCATGACCCCCCGGAACCTTCTCTTCGCCGCACTGGCGGCCTGTTCGCTCACGTCGGCGCATGCCCAGCGCATCGCCTTCGTGAACACCAAGTACATCCTGGAAAAGATGCCGGAATACGCCAGTGCCCAGCAGGAACTGGACCGCCTGAGCGGAGACTGGCAGAAGGAGATCGACAGCCGATGGGAGCAGGTGCAACGCATGCGCGACGCTTACAACGCCGAAGCCATCCTGCTCACCGAGGAGATGAAGAAGAGCCGGCAGGAGGACATCAGCAAGCGCGAGCGCGAGGCGCGCGACCTGCAGAACAAGCGCTTCGGCCCGAAAGGCGACCTGTTCAAGAAGCGGCAGGAACTGATCCAACCCATCCAGGACAAGATCTACCAGGCGATCAAGGAAGTGGCCGGCACCAACTACGTGGCCATCTTCGACATCGGCGGGCAGAACAACAACGTGCTCTTCGCGAGCGAGAAGTACGACAAGAGCGATAGCGTGCTGCGCAAACTGGGCATACGACCCGACCGCGACACCAACAGCGGCAACACACGTGGCGACGAGGACGAACCGCAGGACGAGCAACCGAAGGACGGTGGCTCACGCGATGGCGGATCCCGCGACGATGGCGGCACATCGCCACGCGGTGGCGGGGAGCAGTCGCCGCAACAGACCACCAAACCACAGTAAGGGCGCCGACCATTCCGCCCCAAAACCACGAACGATGACGAAAACGATCCTGATCGCGGCCGCATTGACGGCGATCGCACCGGCCGCCCTGGCGCAGAACGTCAAGCTGGGCCACATCGACCGCCAGGCCCTCATGCTCACCCTGCCCGAGCGCAAGGACGCAGAAGCCCGCATGCAGGCCTTCGCCCAGGACCTGGACAAGCGCCTGAAAGCCATGGGCGCCGAATACACCGCAAAGCGCGACGAGGCCGAGCAGAAGGCCGCCACCATGACCAATACGGAGAAGGAAGTGGCGCTGCGCGAACTCGCGGACATGGAGAAACGGATCACCGATGCCCAGAGCAAGGCGGAGGACGACCTCGCGAAACAGGAGGAAGAACTGCTCGCACCCATGGTGAAGCGCACCAACGATGCGATCAAGGCCGTGGCCGAGGAGCACAACTTCACCTACATCTTCGACAGCAGCACGGGCATGGTGCTCTATTACGACAAGGGCGAGGACATCCTGCCACTGGTGAAGGCCAAACTGGGCATCCAGTAACGTGGCCCGCGCCGGGTCCCCCATCGGCATTTTCGACAGCGGCATCGGCGGCCTTTCCGTCGCACAAGCCATCCGGCAGGCGCTCCCCCACGAGCGCCTGCTCTTTTTCGGCGACAACATCCATATTCCCTACGGCGAACGCTCACCGGAAGAGCTGCTCGACTTCAGCCGTGCGATCACCAAGGCGTTGCTGGCCCGCGAGTGCAAGCTGATCGTGATCGCGTGCAACACCGCTTCAGCGGCCGCCCTGGCCCCTTTGCGCAAGGAAATGCCGCACGTACGCTTCGTGGGCATGGAGCCGGCGGTGAAACCTGCGGCCGAGAGCACGCGCACGGGTGTGGTGGGCGTGATCGCCACGATCGCCACCGCCCAGAGCGCCGTGTTCGAGAACATCGTTGAACGCTTCGCGCAAGGGGTCCGTGTGGTGCGACAGGCCTGCCCGGGCCTGGTGCGGCAGATCGAGGCCGGTGAACTGGACACGCCGAAGACCGAAGCACTGTTGCGCGGATGGCTGGAACCCATGGTGGCCGAGGGCATCGACGCACTGGTGCTCGGCTGCACCCATTATCCCTATGTGCGACCGCTGATCGAACGCATCTGCGGTACCGGGGTGCGCGTGATCGATCCTGCGCCCGCCATCGCCCGGCATGTGGCGCGCTGGCTGCGCGAGGACGGCGACGCCGCGCCGGAAACGGAAGAAGGAAGCCTGGTGTGTCACACCACCGGCCCCGTGGACCGGTTCATCGGGCTGATGGACCGGATCGGCATCCGCGCCGACGACGTGCGCCCCGCGGCCTGGAACGGCCTGGAGCTCAACCTTGCTTGAACCAGTCCGCGTACAGCAGATAGTTCCGGGCGATCCGTTCGATCTCGTTCGCCGACAGGTCGGCGCCCACTTCGCGGATGCGCCGGGCAGGCACGCCGGCCATCAGGCTGCCGGGCGGCACCTCCGTGCCCTCCAGAACCACGGCACCCGCGGCGATCACGCTGCCCTCGCCGATCACGGCACTGTCCATCACGATCGCGCCCATGCCGATGAGCACCTTGTCGTGCACCGTGCAACCGTGCACGATGGCGTTGTGACCGATGCTCACGTCGTTCCCGATGGTGAGCGTGGTGCGCTGGTAGGTGCAATGCAGCACGGCCCCGTCCTGGACGTTCACGCGATGGCCGATGCGGATGCTGTTCACGTCGCCGCGCACCACCGCGTTGTACCACACGCTGCACCGATCCCCCATCACCACATCGCCGATCACCACGGCGGTCTCGGCCAGGAAGCACCCCTCGCCCAACGCGGGCGTGATGCCATTGAGGGCACGGATCAACGCCATGGCTCAGTGGGTGGTGCTCTTTCCGCAACCTTCCGCCTTGCAGCACGCAGGCAGCTTTTCCCAGGCCTTCTCGTCGGCCTTCACCTCGTCCGCGTCGTATCCGATCGCGGCAATGGCCTTGCGGATCGTTGCAGGCTCGGTCTTGCGATCGTCGTATCGCACGTGCACCATATGATCCTCCAGGTGCACTTCGACCTTCTTGATGCCCTTCTCGTAGATGAGTTCGGCCTCGATCGTCTTCTTGCACATGTCGCAGATCGTCGAGGTCTTCACGTCGAGCTGCGCGAAATGGTCCTGGGCGGTTGCCGGGAGCATGGCCGCCACGAACAGGGCGGTAAGGAGGTGTTTGATCGTCATGGGTGTCGGTTCTTGTTCTCGTCCATCTTCTTCAAGGCGAATCGCAAGCCAACGTAGAACATGCGGCCGTTGGTGGGTCCCCAGATCATTGCGGCGTCAAAGTTCGGTCCGAACGGGTCTTCGGGCGAGATGATCTGCACAGCTTGCACGAGATCGAGCAGGTTCTCCCCGCCCAGGTAGACCTCCACGGGGCCCAGCACCCGCGTGAGCTGCGCATGCAGCACCAGGTAATCCGGGCTCTCCGTGCCGAATCCTGCGGCGGCCGGATTGCCCGACAGGTCGGGTATGCGGCCGGCGCCGAACCAATTCATGGTGGCATCGGCGCGCCACTTCTCGTCGGAGCTGGTGAAGGCGAGATCCACCAGGAGGCGATGCTCGGGTACGAAAGGTCGTTGCAATTCCCTGCCATGATAGGTCGTCCGGGTATCGTACCAGCGATAGGCCAGCTTCAGTTGCAGGGGGCGCACGACCTCCACCTGCAGATCGAGCTGTACGGTGTTCGCGAACGATGCACCATGCAGGTTGGAGAGCACGATCGCATGCGCGTAACGATCCAGATCGGCCACCACCTGTTGTGAGAACTCCGTGCGATAGGCATCGGCCCCCATCGCCCACTTGCGTTGCCACCACTTGAACTTGTGCAGGAACCCGACGCCGAAATTCCAGCTTCGTTCCGC
>CAZFAW010000009.1:3740-6917 GCA_964517015.1 uncultured Chryseobacterium sp. | reverse complement strand
CCTGGTCGTTCCCGTCGCGCAAGAGCTGCTGGTACAAGCTGGTGACCGTGCCGCTCCGCTCGGTGCCACGGTAGGTGCGGTCGCCGAAGAAGGCCTCGACCGTATGCTCACGAATGGCGGCGAGGTTGCCGATGCTGCGACGTTGATCGCGCGCGAACACGAAACCGAACTTCCCGAACACGTCCACCATCACATTGTCGATCCCCAGGCCGTACATGCGCTGGCCGGTGGTCTCGTCGCGCTCGAATTCCGTCCGTCCGCCGGTGCGTTGGTCGTTCACGTACCGGATCCCCATGTGCGCATCACGCCCTTCCCCTTCGAACTGCACGCGGTCCATCAAATTGATCCGCTGGCTGAGCGGTTGGTCCAGGAATCCGTCCCGGTTGTCGTCCAGGCGCATCAGGGCGATGTTGCCATGTACCGCGAGCAGGTTGTACCATCGTTCACCGATACGCTGGGCACTGTGAAGGTTCGCTTCCGTACGGCCCTGATCGTTGCGGTACAGGTTCACGTACAGGCGCTCGGCGGCGCGTGGCTGCAACAACCCCAGGTCCACCTGGCCGGTCATGCTGCCGGGCCCGTTCACCACTGGGCCCACACCCTTGCTCACGTTGATGCCCTGTATCCAGGGACCGGGGACGAGGGTGAGCCCGTAGCTGCTGCTCAAGCCACGGATGAAGGGGATGTTCTCCAGGCTGATCAAGGCATAGCGGCCGTCGAGCCCGAGCATCTTGATCGTTCGTGTGCCGCTCACGGCATCGGCGAAGCTTACATCGACGGTGGCATTCGTTTCGAAGCTCTCGCTCAGGTCGCAGCATGCGGCACGCATCAGTTCCTTCTGCGTGATCCGCTCCAGGTTGAACGTGCTTCGCGTGTTGAGCAGGCTGCCGCCCTGCCGCTCCACCACTTCCGCCTCGCGCAAGAGGATCGAGGAGCGCAGGTCGATCGTCAAGGGCACATCGGGGGGGCTGTTCAACCGGAGCGTATCGGTGGTGTAGCCCATGAAGCTGGTGAGCAAGGCGGCAGGCCATTCGGGCGGCAGGGGCAGAACGAAACGGCCGTGCGCGTCCGTGGCGGTTCCCGAGGCAGTGCCCTGCCAGAAGACATTCGCTCCGGGCAGCTCCGCGCGGCTGCCATCCGTGTCCGTTCCTCGCACCACACCTGTGACGGATTGCGCTGCGCACCACAGCGGCACCAGCATGCACGGTACCAGGAAGATCGACTTGACTGCCTCCATGAAGGTTCGGTTCCGTTCGTTGGAAAATGCGCGAACACCGCGGCAACACGACCGCGGAATACGAACGGAGATCCTATAACAGGAAGGAACCGAGGTGCGAGAGCCGCAGGCCCAGCGGGGGCGGCGCGCAGACATCCTCCGGGCCGAGGGGCGGTACCGCACCGATGGCCGGGTCGAGCCACAAGGCCACGGGGGATCGCTCCAGCGCGATGGTGCACAGCGCGATGGAAACCTGGGGTACGTAATCGGCCTTGTGCGGATCGGCCACATCCACCTCGCAGCAGGTGGCCCTGAACACGGTCGTGCCTTCCGGATGCTCGTCCATGCAGCAATCGAAACGATCGCCCACGGCGTAGCGCTCGTGGCCGCTCTCCAGGCATTGCATGCGCGCCACGGCAGGTGCGGAGGAGAGGGCGAGCACCAGCACGGCCACGGCATGCGCCAGCCAGCGTTTGGTGCGGATGAGCCCCGTGATCGACATGCGCGGCGAAAGTAACGGACACCGGAGAGGGCCATCCGGCCAGCTCGCGCCAAAACTTGTGAAGCCACCGGGCCTACCGGGCTACTTTTGCCCCATGTCCGCCGCACCTGTATCCGTGTATGCCGAGATGACGCCGAACCCGGCCACCATGCGCTACGTGACCAGCGCGCCCCTGCTGCCCGAAGGCCGCATGCTGGAATTCCGCAGCGTGGAAGAGGCCGAGGGCGTATCGCCGCTTGCTGCGCGCATCCTGAACCTGCCATTTGCCGATGGCGTGTTCATCGGGGGCAACTTCATCACCGTGACCAAGAACGACGTGGTGACATGGGACCTGGTGCAACTGGAGCTGCGCGAGTTCATCCAGGAGTACCTGAACGCCGACGGTCGCGTGCTCGTGGGCGAAGCGGGTGCCGAGGGAGTGAAGAAGGCCGAAGCGCGCGCGGTGTCGCATTCGTCAACCACCACGCCGGACGAAGCGCACATCGTGAGGGTGCTGGACGAATACGTGGCGCCTGCGGTGGCGAACGACGGCGGGCACATCGCATTCCGGTCCTTCAAGGAAGGTGTGGTGACGGTGCAATTGCAAGGCGCCTGCAGCGGGTGCCCGAGCAGCCTGGTCACGCTGAAGGGCGGGATCGAGAATCTGTTGAAACAGATGGTGCCCGGGGTGCGCGAAGTGGTTGCCGAAGAAGTTTGATGGCGATTATGCGATCGCCCGGGGCCGTGCATCTCCTGGTCAAAGCACCAAGATCATGAGAACCCCGGAACGCCTCGCAGTCCTTGCCGCACTCCCCTGCATCGCCTTCACCCTCTGCGCACAGGATCCAGGCGAGATCCACGGCACGGTGCTGGACCCGCAGGGCGAAGCGCTCCCCTTCGCCAACGTGACGGCCACCCAGGGCGAGCGCGTGGTGGGCAACGCCGCCGGGATGGACGGTGCCTTCGTACTGAAACCGCTGCCCTCCGGCACTTGGACCGTGCGGATCACCTCCGTGGGCCACCTGCCGAAGGAACTCGCCGGTGTTCAGGTCACGCCGGGGCGCATCACCCGCCTGGGCGAATTGAAGCTGGCGTTCAATGACACCTTGAAGGGGGTCGAGGTGATCCACTGGACACGACCCCTGATCGAGGTGGACGACCCCAGCCGCATGAGCCTGTTGGCGAGCGAACTGCGCACCAACCCCACGCTCAAGGACACCAAGAAGTTGATCAGCAGCAATTTCGCCGGGGTGGCCCCCGCGGCGAATGGCGACGGCCTCTATTTCCGGGGCGCCCGCAGCGAGAACATGGCCAGCTACATCGATGGCGTGCGGGTGTCGGGTGCCGTACCGCGCATTCCAGGCTCGGCGATCAGCAGTGTCACCGTGTACACCGGTGGCCTCCCCGCCAAGTACGGCGATGTGACCGGCGGCGTGGTGGTGATCGAGACCAAGACCTACTTCGAAATGCTCGAAGAGCG
>CAZFAW010000009.1:0-3640 GCA_964517015.1 uncultured Chryseobacterium sp. | reverse complement strand
CCTGCAACGGAAGAACATCACCCCGCCATGAACGACCGCTTCACCCCTCGATCCACCTTGACGCCCGAGCGGTTGGAGGCGTACATCCAAGGGCGTCTTTCCCCGGCGGAGCAGCATGACGTGGAGCTGCTCCTGGAGGAAAGCCCCCTTCATGCAGCCGCAGTGGACGGGCTGCGCACCCTGCCCGACCCCTCGTTCGCTCGTTTGCACGCGCGGCGGCCTCGCGCAGGACGGGGCCTTTCGCCCTGGATCGCGGGTGCCGGTGCCCTGCTCGTGGCAGGTGCGCTCGTTGCGATCCTGAACGGAACGGAGGAGGAGCATCCGCGCACGAACGCACCGGTCCCACGGGATGTTCCCCTGGTGATGGCCCCACCCGCCCCCGTGCAACCCGTGCCCCTGGCGGAGATCACCGCCGCCACGGAGCTTCCCGAGAGCCTGCAGATCGGGCACGCCGTTGCGGCGGTCGCTTCGACCGTGGAGCGGGACACATCGTTGGGAACGGCCGTACCGGTCACCTTGCAACCGCGACCGGTCCAGCCGGCCACCGATGTGGTTGCACCGCAACTCGCGCCCGTGCCGCATGCTTCGCGCGGCTCGCGTCCGCTGGTCTACCTGCGCGGCTTCAAACTGGTGGATCCCGAGGACCTGCATGCGCGGGATCCATCATTGGAGGTCGGGATCAACGGAACACCCGCCGACCTGGACGGCCACGACGATGCGCAACGCCGATCGACGGAGGAGCATTCCATGCCCTACCTGGCCTACTTCGATCACGCCCTGCTGCTCTTCGATCAAGGGCGCCACAAGGCCGCGCTCTCGGAGTTGCAAACGGTACTGGCCCAATACCCCGATGATCTGAACGCGCTGTTCTACTTGGGCCTCTGTTGCTACAACCTCGGTCTGTTCCAACGTGCCAAGTCGCTGTTCCTCGCCACGTCCCATCACCCGGTGGGCACCTTCAACGAGGAAGCCCTCTGGTACCATGCGCTCGCGGTGGAACAAGAGGATGGACCGGATGCCGCCGATCCGTTGTTCGAACGCATCGCTGCCCAAGGCGGATTCTATGCGGCCCGCGCGAAGGATCGGAGGGGGAGCGCGAAGTAGTACCGCCGGAACTCGGGGAGCGCGGGACCGACCTGCCACACACCGTGCCCGCCCCGGAAGCACAACGGGCCGCGACTTGCGTCGCGGCCCGTTGCTGGTTCCCTTCTCCTCCTATTTCGACAACACCTTGAATTCCGTGCGGCGGTTGCGCTGGTGCTGGTCCTCCGTGCAGGCCTTGCAATCGCAGCTTTCGCTGGGCTTGGTCTCGCCGTAGCCCTTGCTCTGCACCCGGCCTTTGTCGATCCCGCGCTTGATCAGGTGGTCCACGGCGCTCTTGGCGCGTTTCTGCGACAGGCTCATGTTGTAGCTGTCCGAACCGCGGCAATCGGTGTGCGAGCTCAGTTCGATCTTCACCGTGGGGTTGTCCATGAGCGTTTGCACGAGCTTGTCCAGTTCCACGGCCGCGTCCGGGCGTATGTTCCACTTGTTGTAGTCGTAGTAGATGTTCTCCAGGCGCACGATCTGGCCCACTTCAAGCGGGAAGAGCTTGAAGTCGGTGGTGATGATCGCCGCGGTGCGGCCCTTCGTGCTGATCCGCGCGCTTTGTTTGAAGAAGCCTTCCTTCTCCACCTTCAACCGGTAGTCGCTCTCGGGCTGCAGGCTGAACTGGTAGTGCCCATCCGCGCCCACCACCTGTTCCTCGAGCACCTTGTCGTTCGCATCGCACAGTTGCACCTTGCTTCCGGCGAGCGGCTGCATGGTCTCGCCATGGTACACGACACCCTCGGCACCGTAGTCGTACTTCTCCAGTTCCACCACGATGTTGTCCGTGGGATCGGTGGCGGTGTTCACCGGGGTGGACTGCTGGCGGTAACCGTTCTTGCTGGTGAGCAGCGTGTACCGCTCGCGATAGGGCGCCTCGAGCGTGAATTTTCCGCCGGGCAGCATCTCCACCCGGGCATCATCGATGTAGTTGCCCTTGTCGTCCTGCACCACGATGGTGCCGTTCTCGATGGCTTCCCGCGTCTTCTTGTCGACCACCACGCCGCCCATGATCATGCGCGGAGGATGCACCGTGGCGCCGTAGATGTCGTCGCTACCGGCGCCGCCTGGGCGGTCGCTCACGAAGAAGCCGGTGGTATCGTCGCTGAGCACGATCAGGCCGTTGTCGTTGAACCGCGTGTTGAGCGGGTAGCCCATGTTCAGCACGGTGCCGGGGCCGGACGGCGTGAGGCGGCACATGAAGATGTCCTGCCCACCGAGCCCGGGGTGACCGGTGCTGGTGAAGTAGAACGTGCTGTCGCGGGTGATGAAGGGGTACATCTCATCGCCGGGCGTGTTCACCTTGGGGCCCATGTTCTGTGGCACGCCCCAGGCATTGCCCAGGTTGTCGCTGAACCAGATGTCCGTACCCCCCGATCCGCCGGGCATGTCGCTCACGAAGAAGAGACGGCGCCCGTCGGGACTGATGCAAGGATGACCGTAGTTGTGGTCGGGGTTGTTGTGATCGAAGGCGACGATCGGCCCCCATTCCTTCTGGTTGAATTCGCCCTGGATGATGTCGCTGTAGTAGATGCCCAGTTTCAATTCGCCGTTCTGGGCCTTCTGGATCCGGCCGTAGTTCCAGTTGTCACGCGTGTAGTACATGCGGTGTGCGAGCGAATCGTAGCTCACGGTACCGTCGTGGTAGCGGCTGTTGATGTCCTTGCGCATCACCAGGGGCTCCTCCGCGTTCTGGCCCTTGAGCAGGGCGGTGTACAGGTTCAGGAAGGGCTCGTTGTCCCACACGTAGTGGCCTTTCCCACCGATGCCCTCGCCGCGAGCGCTGCTGAAGAGCAGCAGGTCGTCCATCACGCCCAGGCCAAGGTCGGCCTCGGGGCTGTTGATCCCGAGCTTGCGCACCTGGTTGCGCGTGCTGTCGCGCATGAGGCGCTGGACCAAGTCCGGATGATCGGCGTAGTTCTTCGCCCGCAGGTCCTCTGCATTGGCCAGTGCGGCTTGTCCATAGAACGGGAGCGACTCGGTGTATTTGCCGTTGGCGCGCAGCAGGTCACCGTAGTGGCGAAGGTCCATCGCGCTGGGCGTGCCCATTTTCACGATCTGCGCATAGGTGGCCTCCGCTTTCAAGGTCTCGCCCATTTCCTCATAGGCGCGGGCTAGGTTGCGGTACTCGCTCACGTCGGCCTTCCCACTGGCGATCATGCTTTCGTAGATCGTGGCGGCCTTGGGGTAGTCGAAGTTCTCCGCATAGCGTTCCGCCATGCGGGTCTTGAGCTTCTGCGCATGCAGCGCGGGCACGCACAGCAATGCGGTGCAGGCGATCGCCAGCAGGCGCGGTGTGTTCATCGGTGCAGCTCGCATGGTTCAGAAGTAGCGGGGTGAACGGATGCCCTTCATCTTGTTGCCGAAGTCGAAGCCGATCATGATCTCGTGCGATCCGCCGCTGTAATCGCGCAACGGGCTCAGGGTGAAATCGTAGGCGTACCCGGCGTACAGGTTGTCGGTGAAGGCGTACTGGAGCATGGCGCCTACGGCGTCCTCGTGCCGGTACATGGCGCCCAGCCAGAACTTCTCGTAGAACAGGAAGTTCGCGCTG
>CAZFAW010000008.1:0-20511 GCA_964517015.1 uncultured Chryseobacterium sp. | reverse complement strand
CTCGTCATATTTCAACTTGTTGTCGTACCCGTGGAAGATGCGGTTGTTGTAGCTGCGCAGGCAGAACAGGTACCGCACATCGTCCTCAAGGGCGAAGGCCTGGTTGAAGGGCACGTACACGTTCTCGTGGGACAGGGAGTTGTCCAGGTACGAGAAGTCGCCGGTTGCCACTTCCTGGAGGTCGGAGAAGGCCAGGTTGGCATCGCTCAGGCCGGTGAAGTCGTCGTTCCATTGGTAGGCGAACACCTCGATCAGCTGGCCGTCTAGGGAGTCGGTGGCCTGGGTGGAAGCGGATACGTACATGCCCACGGCGCCGAGGCGGCTGGCGTTGGCGTCCTGGAAGTGGATGCAACTGGCGAAGGTGCCGTCAGCCGCCATGCCGCTGGGCTGGAAGAACTCGGCTTGGTCGGTGAGTTCCGTGGCATCGTCCAACGCCCCCAGGCTGTACATGGAGTCGATCAGCAGGTAAGTGGAGAAGACATTGTCCGTCAGGTAATCGTCTGCGGCACCGGAGCCAGCGGTGTAACTCACCGTGTAGAGGCCACCATACGTGGACTGGGAGAAGGTGGGGAGCGTGAAGAACACGCTGTCGCCCACGGGAATGTCTTGCGGGGTGGACACTTGATTGTACAGGCTGGAGCCGCCCAGGCTCACATCACCGGTGAGGGTAACGCCGGTTTGGGCGGTAAGACCGTAGTTGTGCACCCAGGTACCCAGTTCCACGCTGAATTCGGAAGCGTCGCCGCAGATCTGCTTCGGCACCGAACTGGCCTTGGCCATCAGCACGTCCTGCTTGTAGATGCTGAGGTTGGTGGGGTACGCCCCGTTGATGGCCCCGATGTACATGACCACGTTGCCGGCCAGGATCTCATCGCGCAGCAAAGCGCCGGCGTCGGTGCTGATCATGATCGTGGGTATGGTCACGTCCGCACCGTAGGTGCCCGCGCCCATGCCCACCGGCGCTCCGGAGTTGTTGATGATCACGCAGGCGATGGCGCCGGCGTACTGCGCATGCAGGGCTTTCAAGCTGAAGTTGCAGGTGCCCCGATACACCACGGCGATCTTGCCGGCCACCTCGCTGCCGTTCAGCAGGCTGTCGCACCCGAGTGAGTCGGCGGGAGTGGAGTCCAGGCCGAAAATGGCCGTCCCCGTCACCGAATTCGCGGGAATGTTCAGGTCGGCGGTGCCCCAACCACTGCCGGGATCGGCCCAGGTCAAGTCGTAGGATCCGGCCAATGCGCCGGGCTGTTGCACGATGCACACCACTTGCGCCTGGCTGCCTAGTGCCGTGGCCAAAGCGCACGAGAGTATCAGTTTCTTCATGTCCAGAAGTGTTAAGAGGTTTAGCGGACCGAAAAATACACCGCGCATCGGCTCCGCCAACGCATTTCACGCCCCTTCCGGGAAGCCCTATTGGTCCATGCGGGGCTCGCCCAGCAGGGCCCTGAGTTCCTTCAGTTCCCCGGCGCGCTCGGCATCGTTCTGCTTCTCGTAGCTGTGTACCAGGTTGTTCAGCTGCCGCCGGATGATGTCCAGGTTCGAGCACGGCTGGTAGAAACCCTCCTGTTTGGGCAGGTTGAGCTTCTGCAGGAACTCATCGATCTCGTGCCGGCCCAGGATATCCCCCTGGCTGAAGGCGTTGACATAGAAAAGGATGTTCTGGGTGCCGTTCTCCCCGCCGCCCATGGTGGTCTCTTCCAGGTAGGCGAGCACGAAATGGTTGGGCAGGTTCACCCCGCGCAGGGGCAGGTCCAATTCCTCGGCCAGCACCTGGTAGATGATGGCCAGGCTGAGCGGATTGCCCTTGCGGGAATCCAGCACTTCGTTCAGGTAGCAGTTCTGGGGCGCGTGGTAATTGCGCTTGTTGCCCTTGAACCCGTGCACCTGGAACAGGATGTGGTTGAAGACCCGCACCTTTTCGAACGCGGTCAGGTGGTCGTTCAGTTCCAGCCAGATATCCTGCCGAATGGCGTTCAGCCGGGCCCGCACACGCATCTCATCCAGGTCGGGGTAGCGATAGCGGCAAATGATCATGGCCCCTTCGAGCAGGTCTTCGCCACCGCCCTCCACCCAGGTGCGCAGGCGTTCCTGCACATTGGCCAGGTGGATCGCGTGCAACAGGTCCTCAACGCGGGTGCGGAACAGGTCGCCGAGGTCGTCGACCTCCCAGGCGCGCTCGAGCACCGGCACCACGGGCGTTCCCAGGCTCAGGATCCGGTCGCGCACCTGGGTGTAGATCACCTCGTCCGGGTCGTCGATCAGGTTGATCAGCGCCTGGATCTCTCGTTCACTCCCCGGAGCGGTGCGCATGCGTTCGCGTTGGTGAGGGCCAAAGTATCCGCACCTGCCGGGGGCACCGGTCGCGGTCACCGGGAACTTTCACCACCGGCGTGTTGATGCGTGCACTATGAACGTGCCCAAGTCCCTATGCCGTAGTGCGTTCGAGCACTTCGCCGATCATGCGGTCGATGGCCGCATGGTGATCCCGGGAATATTCCTTGCGCAGCCGGTTGGCCACCACGGCGCAAATGGTGCAGGCGCGGTGGCCGAGCATGCTCGAAAGCCCGTAGAGCGCGCTGGTCTCCATTTCGAAATTGGTGATGCGCAGGCCCTCGTGCTCGAAACCGGCGAAGCGATCGTTCAGGTCGGCCACGGCGGGCACGGCGCGCAGCTGGCGCCCTTGCGGCCCATAGAACCCGCCGGCGGTCAGGGTGATCCCCTTGACGTTGCCGTGCTGCAGGGCACGCACCAGGGGTTCGTCGCCCTCGGCCACATAAGGGAAGGGGAGGCTTTCGGGCCATTCCATCCGTTCCACGAACGCGGGCAGCAGGCGTTGCTCCGGGGGGGTGTTCTCGAAGGCGTAGTAATGCAGCACGTTGTCCAGGCCAACCCCGAACGCGCTCACGATCAACGAATCGACGGGTATGTCCGGCTGAAGCGCCCCGCAGGTGCCGAGCCGCACGATGCGCAGGGAACGCTGTACGGACCGCGGCTCACGCTTTACCAGGTCGATGTTCACCAGGGCGTCCAGTTCGTTCACCACGATGTCGATGTTGTCGGTGCCGATGCCGGTGGCCAGCGCGGTGATGTGCGTGCCCCGGTACACGCCCGTGTGGGTGATGAACTCGCGGTTCTCCACCTTGTGCTCGATCCGTTCGAAGTGGCGGCTGATGCGTGCCACGCGGCCGGGGTCGCCACAGACCAGCACCAGATCGCCCAGTTGTTCCGGTCTCAGGGCCAGGTGGTACACCGAACCATCGGGGTTCAGCACCAGTTCGCTTTCGGCCAGGCGGGTGCCGGCGGGGGTGAGGGTGATCGCGTGCATGGAAGGGACTTGAGGGACGTAGGGGTCAATCCTCGCGCATGCGCGCAAGTGCGGTGCGCCAGCGCTCGGGTACGGCGATGCTCTTGTTCTCGTGGTAGTTGAAGCAGACCATGACGCTGCGGCCCTGGGCGCCGAGGGCGCGACCGCCTTCGGAAAGGATGAACAGGGCGTAGCTCAGGTCGAAGCTCTTGGTGCCCACGTTGCTGCACCAGCATTCCACTTCCACGCGATCGCCCAGATGCACCGGCGCGCGGTAGTCCACCTCGTTTCGCGCGAGGATCAGGCCGTGCGTACGCCAGTCGTGCTCCTTTTCGATGAAGGTGCGCAGGAATTCCATGCGACCCTGCTCGAACCAGGAGAGGTACACGGCATTGTGTGCATGCCGCGCCATGTCGATGTCGTTGAAGCGGACCTGGATGGGCGTGGTGGTGCGCATGGCTTTCGGGAATGTCGATCGGGCCGGTGGCAAGGGGCGGGGACCACGGGCCGCCGTTCCCGCCCGTCGGATTCGGTTCAGCTGATGGGGTTCAGGATCACCGAGAACACCGTGATCGAGTTCGGGTCGCGGTCGTAGAACAACTTGTCCAGGGCCTCGATCACGTTCTTGGCGCGGAAGTAGGAGGTGTTGAGCACGTTCTCGCCCTTGGCGCTCCACTGTATGGTATAGCTGCTCGTGCGCTCCTTGTAGGTGCGCACGTACTCCAGCATATCGCGCAAGGCCTCCACCTTGTCGGTGCCCTTGGTGGCGTGGAAAAGGAAGCTCTGGTTGTGGCGCGGGTTCAGTGTGATCAAGTGCAACTCGGCGCCCTTGCCGCCTTCGGCTTCCTCCAGGTCGAACACCAGGCTGTCCGCGCCGATGCCGATGTGATCGCCGATCTCCTTTTGCAGCCTTGCGATCTCCAGGTTCTTGTCCCGCGTCATTTCCGTTCTTCCAAAGGGGCATCGAAAGTAGCGTACCCGGAATTCTGGCTGCGGTATTCGGGCACCAGGTCCTTCATGGTCCGCACCACGGCATCGTCGCCGCCCCGCTGCACCAGTTCGGAAAGTGCGCGTACGGCATGGCGCACGTGGTCCGCATCGCACGTACGCGTGCGCCCGATCAGGATCCGGGGGTGGTGCGTGGGCAGGGTGTTCTCGGCCGTGGCCAGCAATTCTTCGTAGAGCTTTTCGCCCGGGCGAAGACCGGTGTAGGTGATCGCGATGTCGATACCGGGCTCCTTGCCGCTGAGGCGGATCATGCGATCGGCCAGGTCGGCGATGCGCACGGGCTGCCCCATGTCGAAGACGTAGATCTCGCCGCCCTTGCCCATGGTGGCGGCCTCGAGCACCAGGCGGCACGCCTCGGGAATGGTCATGAAGAACCGCGTGACTTCCGGATGCGTGACGGTGACCGGCCCGCCGGCGGCGATCTGTTTGCGGAACAAGGGGATCACCGAGCCACTGCTGCCGAGCACGTTCCCGAAGCGCGTGGTGATGAAGGAGGTGCCACCGCCGGTGAGGGTCTGCACGTAGAGCTCGGCCACGCGTTTGCTGGCGCCCATTACGCTCGTGGGGTTCACGGCCTTGTCCGTGCTGATCAGCACGAAGCGTTGCACCCCGTGCTTCACGGCGAGCTCCGCTACGATCCGTGTACCGAGCACATTGGTGTGCACGGCCTCGCGCGGCTGGGCTTCCATGAGCGGCACATGCTTGTAGGCCGCCGCGTGGAACACCACTTCGGGGCGGTGCGCGGCGAACACCTCCTCCATGCGGGCTTCGTCGCGCACATCGCCGATGACCACCACCAGCGAATGGTCCATGCCTCGGGCCCTGAGCTCCATTTCCACATCGTACAGCGCGCTCTCCGCGATGTCCAGCAGCACCAACCGGCGCGCACCCAGAGCGGCCAGCTGGCGTGCCAGTTCGCTGCCGATGCTGCCGGCCGCACCGGTCACCAGCACATCGCGGCCGCCGATCAGTTCGCGCACCAGCGCATCGTCCAGCGTGATCGGGGCACGGCCCAGGAGGTCCTCGATGTTCACCTCGCGGATCTGTCCGCTGCTCAACTGGCCATTGATCCAATCGTTCACCGGGGGCACGGTCAACACATGGGTGCGCGCCGCCATGCAGGCATCCACCACACGGCGGCGGTTCTCCGGGTCCACCTTCTGCATGGTGATGATCACCTGGTCGATGTCGCTCTCGGCCAGCAATCGGGGCAGGGCGGTGGCCCGTTCGATCGGCACCCCTTCCACGCGTTGGCCCGCCTTGCGCTCGTCGTCGTCCACGAAGGCTTTCACCTTGTACCGCAGGGAGCCTTCGCGTTCCAGGGTGCGCTTGGTGATCAGCCCGGAGGCGCCCGCGCCATAAAGCAGCACGTTCAAGGTGCGTTTGCCGCTGCCTTTGGAGCGCAGGTAGAGCAGTTTCACGGCGATCCGCGTGGCGATCAACAGCAGCACGGTGCCCATGAAGTCGATGATGATCACCGTGCGCGGCAGGAAATACACCTGATCGAAGAAGAGGAAGCGCACCACGCTGAGCACAGCGAACACCAACGACCCGGCCAGCACCGTGAGGAAGATCCGCCGGGCATCCTCCGTGCTGGTGTGCCTTACCAGCCCCCGATGGATCCGCGCGCCCCAGAGCGTGAGCAGGCGCACCAGCAGGAACACGGGCAGCACCGGGAGCAACAGTTCGTATTCGTGCGCCGGGACCCCGAAGTTGAAGCGCAACTGGTAGGCCCCGATCAGCGCCACTAGGCACAGCGCCAGGTCGATCAACAGGATCGTCCATCGCGGCAGATAGCGCGTGGTGGCCATGGCCGCCGAAGATACCGGTGCGTGCCCCAGGTACGGCCAACGGCAGGCAACCGCCCGCGTCTTGCGATCGGCTTCCATCTTTGCGCGCCCACCCAACACTCCCCGCATTGGCACCTCGACCCGTTTCCCTGGTAACCGGCGGCGCCGGTTTCATGGGCGCCCACCTCGTGAAGGAACTCCTCGCACTCGGCCATACCGTGGTGGCCCTGGACGACCTCAGCGGCGGTTTCCGCGACCAGGTCGATCCGCGGGCGCATTTCGTGCAGGGCTCCATCAACGACAACGCCTTGATCGAGGCCATGTTCGAGAAGCATCGCTTCACCTATGTCTACCACCTGGCGGCCTACGCGGCCGAAGGGCTCAGCCATTTCATCCGCCATTTCAACTACACCAACAACCTGTTGGGCAGCGTGAACCTGATCAATGCCAGCGTGCGCCATGGGGTGGAGTGCTTCGTGTTCACCAGCAGCATCGCGGTGTACGGGGCGCTTGAACCGCCCATGCGCGAGGACATGCCCCCGCGACCCGAGGATCCCTACGGGGTGGCCAAACTGGCCGTGGAGATGGACCTGCGTGCCGCGCACCACATGTTCGGCCTTCCGTACGTGGTGTTCCGGCCGCACAACGTGTACGGCGAGTACCAGAACATCGGCGATCGCTACCGCAACGTGGTGGGCATCTTCATGAACCAGCTCATGCAGGGGAAGCCGCTCAGCGTGTTCGGCGACGGCGAGCAGAAGCGCGCCTTCAGCTACGTGGGCGATATCGCCCCGATCATGGCCCGGTGCGTGGACGTGAAGGAAGCCCACGGCGAGGTCTTCAACATCGGAGCGGACACGCCCTACACCGTGAACCAGCTGGCCGGCGCCGTGATGGAGGCCATGGGCGTGAAAGGCGAACTGTTGCACGTGGAAGCACGCAACGAAGTGGTGCATGCCTGGAGCGACCACGGCAAGGTGAAGCGCGTGTTCGGCGATGCTCCTGCGACCCCGCTGGTGGAAGGCCTGGCCCGCATGGCCGCGTGGGCCCGCAGCACCGGCGCGCGCCAGAGCAAGGCCTTCGGTCATATCGAGATCACCGAGAAGCTGCCGCCCTTCTGGTCGAAACAGGGCTGACGGGGCCCCGGCTATTTTCGCCGGCCGCCGATGGAACGTCCACGCAGCATCCTCTTCATCTCCAGCCACCGACTGGATCGCAGCCCGAACCAGCGCTTCCGGTTCGAGCAATACATCGGGCACCTGGAACGCAACGGCTGGACCTGTGCGGTGAGCCCGATCGTGTCCGAGTCCGACGACCGGTTCCTCTACAAGCCCGGCCACTTGGTGGACAAGCTGCGCTTCGTGCGGCGGGCCATCGCCCAACGTCGGCGGGACGTGGCGCGCGCGAAGGACTTCGGGATCGTGTTCGTGTGCCGCGAGGCGTTGATGACCCGTTCCACCCTGTTCGAACGCCGCTTCGCCGCGGGACCCGCGCGGCTCGTGTACGATTTCGACGATGCGATCTGGCTCTTGAGCGTGAGCGAGGCCAACAAACGCTGGGGGTGGGTGAAGGACGCCGGCAAGACCTCCCGCATCATTGCGCTGGCCGGGCACGTCCTGGCCGGCAACCGGTACCTGGCCGACTATGCAGGGCGCTTCAACCGGAACGTGTCCATCGTGCCCACCACCATCGATACGGACGAATACCGGCCGGTCGCGCGCACCTCCGGGGGGGCTGTGACGATCGGGTGGAGCGGCAGCATCACCACCATCCAGCATTTCCAGTATGCGCTGCCGGCGTTGCGGGCCATCAAGGCGAAATACGGCGAACGGGTGGATATCCGCGTGGTGGGCGATGGTTCGTTCCGGGACCCCTCCCTGGGCATCACCGGCCTGCCCTGGCGGAAGGAGACCGAACTGGACGACCTGCGTGCCATGGACATCGGGATCATGCCCCTGCCCGACGACGAATGGGCCCGGGGGAAATGCGGATTGAAAGGCCTGCAGTACATGGCCCTGGGCATTCCGCCGATCATGTCGCCGGTGGGCGTGAACAGCGAGATCGTGCAAGACGGTGCGAACGGCTTTCTGGCCGGCGGGGAGGAGGAGTGGGTGGAAAAACTCTCGCGCTTGATCGACGATGCCGACCTTCGCCGCCGCATGGGGCAGGCCGCCCGTTCGACCGTGGAGGAACGCTACAGTGTGAACGCCTGGAAAGACCGCTACCTGCGATTGTTCGATCAACTGATCACCACGTGATGGAAACCACCACCGAACTGAAGAAGACCGCCCTTTCCGCCGTGCACGAAGCACTCGGTGCCAAGATGGTGCCCTTCGCAGGCTGGTACATGCCCGTGCAATACACGAGCGTGATCGAGGAGCACCTGTTGGTGCGCAATGGCGTGGGCGTGTTCGATGTGAGCCACATGGGCGAATTCCTCGTGAGCGGGCCCAAGGCCACCGACCTGTTGCAGTACATCACCAGCAACGATGTGTCCAAGCTCACCGATGGGAAGGTGCAATACAGCTGCCTGCCCAACGGGGAAGGCGGCATCGTGGACGACCTGCTCGTGTACCGGCACAACGCCGAACTGTACCTGCTGGTGGTGAACGCCGGGAACATCGACAAGGACCGGGCGTGGATCGAACAGCAGAACGCACGCTTCGGTGCCACGTTGGTGGACATGAGCCACGAGACCGGACTGCTGGCCGTGCAAGGCCCCAAAGCCGCGGAGGCGTTGCAAAAACTAACCGAGGTGGACCTCGGTGCCATGGAGTATTACACCTTCAAGATGGGGCGCTTCGCCGGCTACGACAACATCGCCATCAGCGCCACCGGATACACCGGCGCCGGCGGCTTCGAGATCTACTTCCCCAATACCGTTGCCGTGGACCTCTGGAACAAGGTGTTCGAAGCGGGAGCGCCCTACGGCATCAAGCCCGTGGGCCTCGCCGCCCGCGACACGCTGCGTCTGGAAATGGGCTTCTGCCTTTACGGGAACGACATCGACGACACCACCTCGCCCATCGAAGCGGGCCTGGGGTGGATCACCAAGTTCACCAAGGACTTCATCGATTCGGCACGGCTGAAGGCCCAGAAGGAAAGCGGCCCGGCTCGCAAGCTGGTCGGCTTCGAGATGATCGATCGCGGCATTCCGCGCCACGACCATGCGTTGAAGGATGAGGCCGGCAATGTGGTGGGCCGGGTCACCAGCGGAACCCAGAGCCCCAGCTTGAACAAGGGCATCGGCATGGGGTACGTGCCCGCGGCGCTCGCTTCTCCGGGAACGGATATCTTCGTCGATGTGCGCGGCCGTGCCCTGCGCGCCCGCGTAACGAAGCTGCCGTTCTACAAGAAGCCCGAATGAAGGAGGTCAGCCAGAACCAGGACTACCGCTACCGGGTGGAGGTCTGTTTCACGCCCGGTCAGTACCCCATGTACGCGAAGGACATGGGCATCGTGGTGGTGATCGACATCCTGCGCGCCACCAGCGCCATGGTCACCGCCTTCGAGCACGGTGTGGCACGGATCGTTCCCGTGGCCACGATCGAGGAAGCCACCCAGTACATCGGCCTACCGGGCTATATCGTGGCGGCCGAGCGGAACGGCGAAGTGGTGCCCGGGTTCCAATTCGGCAACAGCCCGCTGGCCTTCCGCGATCGCAGCCTGGTGGAAGGCCGTACGATCGTGATGACCACGACCAACGGAACTCGCACCATCAACCTGGCCCGGAACGCCCACCGGATGGTGATCGGTAGTTTCCTGAACCTCACGGCCCTGGGCGATTGGCTGTTGAAGCAGAACGACAATGTGCTGCTGCTCTGCTCGGGATGGCGCGACAAGTTCAACCTGGAAGACAGCATTTTCGCCGGCGCCGTAATGGAGCGACTGCTCGATAGCGGCAAGTTCGGCTCGGAAGAGGACAGCAGCATTGCCGCGAAGTACCTCTACATGGCGGCGCGCGAGAACCTCATGAGCCTGCTGAAAGCCGCCCCACGGCGCAAACGCCTGGAGCAATTGAAGCTGCTGGACGACGTGAAGTTCTGCCTTACCCCGGACCAATCGCAGGTGATCCCTGTGTACAAGGAAGGCGTGCTGGTCCCGCTCGTCACCGAAGCCGTGGAGGTGCGGTGAAACGGCTCCTGTTCCGCACGGCGATCCTGGTGGTGGCGTTGGCCACCTTTTCGCCACTGTTCCTGCGGGACGAGGCCGGAGCGTGGGGCTTCTACGCCCACAAGCGGATCAATCGGATGGCCTGTTACACGCTGCCGCCCGAACTGTTCCAT
This sequence comes from uncultured Chryseobacterium sp., assembly GCA_964517015.1. Lineage (GTDB taxonomy): Bacteria > Bacteroidota > Bacteroidia > Flavobacteriales_F > PHOS-HE28 > PHOS-HE28. Next base: position 10,123 of record CAZFAW010000008.1, on the reverse strand, counting down.
TTCTACAAGCAGCACATCGACTTCGTGACCGACCATGCCGTGGATCCCGACCGCCGGCGCTATGCAAGTCCGTTCGAAGCGCCGCGGCATTACATCGACATCGATCATTACGCGCGGAGCGGCGAGGATCCCTTCGCCATCGTACCGCGCCCATGGAACGCCGCGGTGAGCAAGTTCACCGAAGACACCCTGCAGGCCTACGGGATCGTGCCCTGGCACATCAACTTGATGCATGCCCGGCTCGTGGAAGCCTTCCGGCGCCTGGACCTCGACGCCATTCTTCGCACCAGCGCGGATATCGGGCACTACATCGGCGATGCGCACGTGCCTTTGCATACCACCGAGAACTACAACGGCCAGCTCACCGACCAGCATGGCATCCACGCCTTCTGGGAAAGCAGGATACCGGAACTGAGCGCGGAGGATTATGACCACTTCGTGGGCCGGGCCGTGTACCTGGACCGTCCGCTCGATGCGGCCTGGGAGGCCGTGGAGGCGAGCCATCGAGCCGTGGACAGTGTGCTGGACCTGGAGCGCACGCTCACCGCGGAATGGCCCGATGATCGGAAATACGTGTTCGAGACACGGGGCAACGCCACCGTTCGCACCTACGCACAGGATTTCACAAGGGCCTACGAAGCGGCCATGGGCGGCATGGTGGAACGCCGCATGAACGCCGCCATCTTCACCGTGGGCAGCTTCTGGTACAGCGCCTGGGTCGATGCCGGACAACCCGATCTGCGCGTGTTGGAGAACAAAGAGGTGAGCGACAGCCTGAAGAAGGTGATCCAGGCCGAGGACGAACAATTGAAAATGGCCACCAAGGCCTTGGGCCGCGAGGAGCCGAACGAGTAGGGGCTCAGCGCCGGGCGGTCTTCCTGCGCAAGGCCACCATCTTCAAGCACGCCACCGCGCAATCCACGCCTTTGTTCCCGTGCTTGCCACCCGAGCGATCGCGGGCCTGCTGCAAGGTGTTGTCGGTGAGCACGCAGAAGATCACCGGTTTGGCATGCGCGAGGCCGACCGTCATGATGCCTTGTGCGGTGGCCTGGCTCACGTAGTCGAAGTGCGGGGTCTCGCCTTTCACGATGCTTCCGATGCAGATGGCGCCGTCGATCCGCCGATCGCGCATGAGGGACTGAGCGCCCCCGGCCAGTTCAAAGCTGCCCGGCACCCAGGCTTCAACGATGTTCTTCGCGGCCACGCCATGGGCCAGCAACGTGCTTCGCGCCCCTTCGCGCAGTGCGTCGGTGATCTCGCGGTTCCATTCGCTGATCACCAAGGCGATGCGCATGCCCTTGCCGTTGGGCACGCCCTTGGGATCGTAGTAGGAGAGATGTCTGGTCGCGGTAGCCATGATCCAAGCGTGAACAGTTGGCAACAGGAAGTTGCAGGGCTGCCCGCCGCCAACTGCTTGCTACTACCCCGCCATCTGCTCGGCCCGGCCCAGGTACTTCTTGGCCTGGTTGGCGTCCTGGCTCAGGGGGAACTCGCGCACAATGCGGCCGAAGGCCTTCCCGGCGCTCTTCCAATCGCCGGCCTGCTGGTGCAGGATCCCGGCTTTCATCAAGTACATCGGCGTGGTGAAGTCGCTCGTGACCATGGCGGCCGCCTTCTCGAACTGCGCCACGGCCTCATCGGCGCGGCCCAGTTCCACCATCGCGTCGCCGATGTTGCCCACGGCCATCACACGCAGCACGTCGTCGTCCACATCGGCCTGCTTGTAGTGCTCGATCGCCAGTTCGTATTCGCCCTTCTTCATGTAGCAGGTGCCCAGGTAATAGTGGGCCAATGCCCCGCTGGGGGTGCTTGCGTACTCATCGGCGATGTAGGCGAAGCCGAAGTAGTTGCCGTCGCCGTCGATGGCCTTGTCCAGGGAATCGATCTCGAAGTAGTACTGGGCCTTCCAGATGTTGTCCATCGCCTCCTTCTGCTTCCCGTTCACCCAGCTCTTCCAACCCAGTGCACCGGCCACCACGGCCACCACGGCCACAGCACCGATGGTCACGGCTTTCTTGTGCTTCTCGATGTAGAGTTCCGTGCGCGAATACACTTCCCCGATATCGAGGTCCTTCTGATCCTGGGCGGCCGGCTTGGTGGACATGGGTCTGGAATGGGGCGCGAAAATAGACCTTCGAACGGAACCCGGAGCGCCTGATGGTCAGGCCGCTTGGCCAAGAGGGCCGAGGATCCGGCCCGGTGCCTGCTGCGAGGGTACCTTCGCCCCGTGCACCTTTCCCGCCTTTCCCTGCTCGACCTGCGGAACCACCGCGAGGCGGAACTGGACCTCGGCCCCCAGGTGAATTGCCTCACCGGCCCGAACGGCGCAGGCAAGACCAACCTGCTCGATGCGGTGCACTACCTCAGCCTGTGCAAGAGCTATTTCACCAACGAGGACCAACTGAACATCCGGCACGGCGCCGACCTGTTCGTGGTCCAGGGCATCGTGGCCACGGCAGAAGGGGAGGACCACCTGTTGTGCAGTGTGCGCCGCGGGCACCGCAAGATCTTCAGCAGGAACCGGAAGGAGTACGACCGTTTGAGCGATCATGTCGGCCGCATGCCCGTGGTGATGATCACCCCCTACGACGGCCAATTGGTGACCGACGGGAGCGACCTGCGCCGCCGGTTCCTGGACGGTCTGATCGCGCAGTTCGACCGCGAATACCTGGAAGCCCTGCTTCGGTACAACCGCGCCCTTGCCCAGCGCAACGCGGTGCTGAAGAACGGCGGCGGGATCGCGGCACTGGAACCGTGGGATGAACAATTGGTCCGTCAGGGCGAAGCCGTGCACCTGGTGCGCAAGGCCTTCATGGACCAGCTGGTCCCGCTGTTGCTGGAGCATTACCGGGGCATCAGTGGCGGGCACGAGGAGGTGGGGTTGGACTACCGCAGCGAACTGTCCGGCGGAAGCATGCGCGATCTGCTGGCCGCCAGCCGCGAACGCGACCGGGCCGCCGAGCACACCACGGTGGGCGTGCATCGCGACGACCTGGTCTTCACCATCGGTGGCCACCCGTTGAAGCGTTTCGGATCGCAGGGCCAGCAGAAGACCTATCTGATCGCACTGAAACTGGCCCAGTTCGACCTGACGGCCCAACGCACCGGGATCAGACCGATCCTGTTGCTCGATGACATCTTCGACAAGATCGACCCGCAGCGCATGCGCCACCTGCTCGCCTTGCTCGGTGGCGGCCGCTTCGGGCAGACCATCATCACCGATACCGATGCGCGACGCCTGCACCAGGCCCTCGATGGCCTTGGCCTGGACACGCGCTTCTTCCTGATCGACCACACCGGGCTCCATCATGAAACGCTCCAACGAACGGTCGCTTAGCGCGGTGTTGGAGGACCTGGTGCGGTCCTACGGCATGCGCGAGAAGATGGACGAGCTGGACATTTCCACGGCTTGGGAACAGCTCGTGGGCCCCATGATCGCAAAGCACACGGAGCGGTTGCGACTTCGCCGAGGCCGCCTTTCGATCAAGGTCGATTCGGCGCCCTTGCGGCACGAACTCACCTTCCAGCGCGAAGGGCTGGCCGCCTTGGTGAACCAGCGCCTGCAACGCGACGTGGTGAAGGAGGTCGTGATCGAATAGTCCGTTGGGTACCGGTGCGGCGCGATCGGCCGCCCCGGTTCAATGGCACTCGCGCGTGGTGAAGAAGAAGTGGCCTTCGAGCAGCGCGTTATCGTCGCTGTCGCTGCCGTGCACGGCGTTCTTCGCCTTGCTTTCCGCGAAGCGCTTGCGAATGGTGCCTTCGTCCGCCTGGGCGGGATCGGTGGCGCCGATCAGTTTGCGGAAATCCTCCACGGCGTTGTCCTTTTCAAGGATCGCGGCGTAGATGGGGCCGCTGGCCATGTACTCCACCAGTTCGCCGTAGAAGGGGCGCTGCTTGTGCACTTCGTAAAAGGCGCCCGCCTCCTGGGGCGAAAGGCGCGTGTATTTGAGCGCAACGACGCGGAAGCCGCTGCCGGTGATCATGTCCAGGATCTTGCCCGCATGCCCCGCGGCCACCGCCTCGGGCTTGATCATGGTGAACGTTCGTTTGCCTGCCATAGGGTGTTGAAAAAGCCGCGCAAAACTAACCGGATGGGTGGATGCGGCGGGCGCATGGGCGCTCTTTCCTTCGCACCATGCCCAGCGCGGGCCATTGCCCGCATCCCCACATGGAACGAATCCCTCAACACGGCAGGCTCCTGGGCCTGGCCCTCCTGGCGGTGCTCTCCGCCTGTGGAGATCAACCCGCCACCACCACCGATGCGGCCGAACCGGACCTGGTGATCGGCGACGACACCCCCACGGCGGCCACGAGCCTCTATCAGATGCCCACGCCGAACGAACTGTTCGGGTTGGTGCGCGAAATGGCGGGCGAAGGCCAGAAGCGCATGATGAACCCCGCTTCGAACGTGGATCGCTACGCCACACTGGCCTCACGCGCCGTGAACTTCGGGGTGTACAGCACCGACCTGATCTACGCCAGTTCCTTCGACCTGAACGTGGAGGTGGTGCGCTACTACCTCACGGTGAAAAAGTTGGGCGATGAACTCGGCCTCACCGCCGCCTTCAGCGAAAAGGACTTCAGTCGCCTGGAGTCCAACCTGGCGCACGGCGATTCGCTGGAGATCATCAGCAACGATGCGTATTACAAGGCCTATGAGAAATTGCAGGACGAGAACATGGGCGCCACCCTCGCCCTGGTGCTCTCCGGCGGTTGGGTGGAGAGCATGCACCTGGTGGTGCGCCAAGTGGACAAGTACACCGCGAACGATCCGTTGATCGCCCGCATTGCCGACCAGAAGGTCACCCTGGAGCACCTCGTGGACATGCTGGAACCCCACGCCCAGGACAAGGACGTGGCACCCGTACGCGATGAACTCATCGCCTTGCGCGCCCTGTACGACGCCCTTCCGGTGACCCGCAAGCCGCACGAGGGCAAGTCCGCCTCCGGGCGCATGGTGCTGGGTGACGATGTGCACGTGGACATGTCCGAAGCGAACTACACGGCCATCAGCCAGGCAGTGGAAGCCTTGCGCGAACGGTTGACGCGCACGGACGACCAGTCCGCCGGCGCGACCAAGGCGTGAGCACGAAACACGAGCGAACGACAATGAACAAGACCCCCTTCCTGAGCCTGGTCCTGCTGGCCACCACCGCCGCGGCACAATTCGATTGCACCGACTACCACAAATTCAATTGCGAACGCTCCACCGACACCCGCTTCAAGCTGAACGGGCAGAGCAAGAGCGCGAGCGTGCAGGTGAACGTGCCCACGGAGCTGAACATAATCGTGTACAACGGGCAGGACTACCGCATCAGCCTCTGCTACGACGAGAAGATCATCGGCGACCACGTGGTGTTCCGCCTGATCGAGAAGGTGCGTGAACCCCAGGACGTGATGGTGGAGGAGGTGAGCAACGAGGAGGTGCTCGATGCCAACGGCCAGCCCACCGGCGAAATGAAGGAGGTGAAGAAGATGGTGAAGAAGACCGAATTCACCGACGCGCGCAAGGTGCTCTGGGACAACACGGAGCACGATCTGGCCCAGGAGGTGGAGTTCAGCAGCACCAGCACCAAGCGCCTGGTGGTGGAAGTGATGGCACCCGGCGCGAGCGACCCGAAGGGCCGCGCCAAGGACAAGGACATCGGTTGCGTCGGGATCCTGATCGAACACATGCCCACGCCACCGATCGGGTTCTGAACGCCGCTATTTTCGTGCGCAGCCTTCGGTGGTCCGGGGGCCGCTCCCAGCATCGATGATCACCACGTTCCCCGACCACGATCGCGATCGTGTGAAGGCGCTGCTGCACCAGGCCCGGCGGATCGCCGTGATCACCCACCACGATCCCGACGGCGACGCCATGGGCTCGTGCCTGGGCTTGGTGCGCGTGCTACGCAATGCCGGCACCCTTGCATCCGCGGTCCTGCCCAACACCCCGCCGGCGTTCCTGCATTGGATGCCCGGCCATGCCGATGCGGTGGCGGCCGATCGCGATCGCACCCGTTCGGAACAACTCCTTCGCGAGGCCGACCTCGTATTCGCATTGGACTTCAACCGGCCCGATCGGGTGAAGGACCTCGAGCCCGCCCTGCGCGCCGCAAGGCAGGTGGTCATGATCGACCATCACCAGGATCCGGAGGGGTTCGCCACCGTGGCCATCTCCGACACTGCTGCCTCCTCCACCTGCCAGATGGTGTTCGACGTGCTGCACGCGCTCTCGCTCTCTGCCCATATCGATGCCGATGCGGCCACCGATCTGTACACCGGCCTGATGACCGACACCGGTTCGTTCCGCTTCAACAGTGTCACCGCGCACACCCTGTTGGTGGCCGCCGCCCTGGTGCAGCGTGGCGCCGTGCCGCACGCCATCTACGACCGGGTGATGGACGAGAACAGCGAGGATCGCCTTCGCCTCCTGGGTTTCGCGCTGAGCGAACGCATGGAAGTGCTGCACGACGCGGGCGTGGCGATCTTCCATCTGAGCACGGCCGATCTCGCGCGCTTCCGCCACCGCCCAGGCGATACCGAAGGCCTGGTGAACCATGGCCTTTCGATCAGTGGCATCCGGCTCTCCGCCTTCTTCATGGAACGGCGAGAGGGCGTGAAGGTGAGCTTGCGATCCAAGGGCGACCTGCCCGTGGATCGGCTAACGCGCGAGCATTTCGATGGCGGGGGCCACGTGAACGCCGCTGGCGGGCGCTCCAGCGAGGGCTTGCGCGCCACCATCGATCGGTTCAAACAACTGCTTCCAGCCTTCCTGGCGCAGCATCCCGCATGAGGTCCTCCATCATCGCGGCGCTGCTGCTGCTCACCACCTGTGAAGACGCCCGGCAACCTTCGGCCCCCGGGATCCCCGATGCGCATGATCGCATGGAGGAGAACCTGCGGGCCATGCGCATGGAAGAACGCGACATAGGCAACTACATCGAGCGGCATGCCTTGGCCTTGAAGAAGAGCGGCACCGGTGTGCGGTGGGCCTTGGTGCGCGATGTGCCCGGCGATACCGTTCGCCCGGAAGACCTGGTGCGGGTGAACTACCGTGTTGAACTGATCGATGGGAGCGAGGCCTATGCCAGCGAGCCCGGCAAGCCCGAAGCGTTCCGGGTGGAGCACGACGATGTGGAAAGCGGTCTGCACGAAGCCATCCAGCACCTGGGACCCGGCGACAGCGCGATCATCGTGATCCCCTCGTACCGCGCGCACGGTCTGGTGGGCGATCAGCAACGGATCCCCATGCGCAGCACGGTGATCTACAGGATCGGCCTGGTGAATTTCGAGCGGAAGTGATGCGCCCCGCGTCCTGGTGCCTCGCCGTTGTGCTGTTGCTCGCGGCCTGCGCGCGTTCCCCCTACAAGGGCTTCAAACGGGTGGCGGACGGTATCGACCTGCGGTTGCACGTGATCGGCGATGGCGAAGCGGTGCCCACCGACAGCGACAGCACCTTGCTGCGTGTACGGATCGCACGGCTGAACGATGCACCCGGCTCGCTGTTCAGCACCGAGCGCAGGTACGCCCTTCGCGACACCGGCGCGTTCGCACGGGCGATCTTCCGGCGGATCCACCAAGGCGATAGCATGAGCGTGATCGCGATCGCACGTGCGGTGCCCTGGTGGTTGCTGGCACCGGAGGTCGCCCATCCACCTGCGGACACCACGCACGTACGCCTGGAGCTTTCCTTGCGTGAACTGCTGACCCCGGCACGGATGCGCGAGGAACAGGCCCGCTTGCGCGATGCGGATCCCGAAGGCTACCAGCAACGCGCATTGGCGAAAGTGCTGGACAGCACGTGGGTCTCCTGGGGCGACCAGGTCCATTACAAGATGGATCGGCGAAGCACCGACACCACCACCATCCGTTCGGGGGACCTCGTGACCCTGCACTACCAGGGCCGCTTCACCGATGGGCGCGTATTCGACGACACCCGCCGCGCGGGCCAGCCCATGACCTTCCGACTGGGCGACCCGGACCAGGTGATCAAAGGGCTGGAAGTCGCTGCGCACTTGCTGCACAAGGGCGATCGGGCCACGTTCGCCATCACCTATCCGCTGGCTTTCGGCGAACGCGGTTCGTCCACGGGGCTCGTGCCGCCGTTCACCCCCGTGGTCTATTCGGTGGAAGTCGTGGAAGTGCAGCGGCCCTCCCTTCCTTGAAAGGAACCCGGGGCACGGGTCCAACGTTCCAACGGCGGCATGGACCGTTCGCTCTCCCTCGGCATGCTTCTGTTCGCCCTTCCCGCTTTGGCGCAGGAGCAACTGGGTATCGCCAACAGCAATTACGCCGGCACCGATGCGGTGGCCTTGAACCCCGCCCGGCTCTCCGGTCAATGGCCGTGGATGGACATCCGTGTCCTGGGTGTGGACGCCTTCGCATGGAACGACCATGTGTTCCTGGGCCGCAACACCCACAACTTCTGGGGCGATCTGCGCGGCGGCCTGAACGGTACGCTGGGAGACTTCACCGTGAACAGTTCGCTGGCGCCCGGAAAAAGGGAGGCCTTCGTTTCGGCGGCCGTGCATGGCCCGGCCATCGCCATGTCCATGGGCAAGTCGTCCTTCGGTGCGCACATCAGCACCCGCCTGGCCACGAGTGCAGTGGGCATCTCCGCCGAGCTGGCGCGTTTCCTGGTGAACGGCCTGGGCTACGGCCCCCAACAAGGCATCCGGTACGAAGACGGTAACGTGCGGATCTCCAGCGCCGCATGGACCGAAGCCGGCATCAGCTACGCCCGCATTCTATACAGCCACGGCTACCAGCTGATCACCGCCGGCGCCACGGTGGACTACCTCATGGGGCACCATGGCATGGCGGTCCGATTCGACAAGCTCGACTACACGGTGATCGATAGCATGCAGTTGCGCATCCACCAGGCCACCGGACGCTATGCGTTCGCGGAACCGGGCCTCCAGAACGGCAGTGGCCTCGGCTTCGATGTGGGCATGCAGTACATCCGCACGTTGAGCGAGACCGACCGTTACCTCCCGCATCGGGCTTCCACCGGATGCGATCCATTGTTGTACCGCTGGCGCGCCGGCCTTTCGCTCATCGACCTGGGGGCCATTTCCTACAGCCGGCCGTACACGGGATCGTTCACGGCCGCAGAGGCCTACTTCCCCGACTACACCGCGATCGATGTGAGCGACGTGGAAGGGGCGGACAGCCTCCTGCGTTCGAACTTCACGCGCTCCACGACCGATCCCCGGATGCGGATCGGCCTTCCCACCGCGCTCTCCGCCCAGGTGGACGTGAACGTGGCACCGAACGTCTACATCGCCGCTGATCTGGTACAGAACGTCGCGCCTGTTTCCTCGTTGCGCTTGCGCAGGCCGAACAGCCTCGGCATCGTTCCACGTTTCGAGACGAAGCGGTTCGAAGTGGCGCTTCCGGTGGTGCTTCGCGAATACGACCTGCGGAAGCCCAGCGTCGGTCTCATGGTCCGGTTGAACAACATCGTGGTGGGCAGCGACCATGTACTGCCCATGCTGGCCCGCACCGACATCTACGGCCTCGACCTCTACGTGCGGGTGAAGTGGACCATTTTCAAGGGGCCGTATTGCAACGGGAAGAAGCAGTTGCAACACTCGCCGGGCGATCGCAACGCATTGCCCTGCACCGCGCCGCCCACCGGCTAGCGCGGGCCCGCACCCAGTACGTACACGGTGGGGCGGTCCTTGAGGTCCGGCCGGTCCGAGCGCCAGGCACCGATCGTACGTGTCGAGATCCGCTCATCGGGTTGGCCGATGTGCGTGGCCACGCACAGCAACGTGCCGCTCGCACAGGTTCGGATCAGCTCATCGAACAAGGCATCGTTCCGGTAAGGCGTTTCGATGAACACCTGCGCGGCGCCGGTGCGCAACGCGGCGGCTTCCAGGGATCCGATCGCCAGCTTGCGGCCCTTGCCATCGCGCGGCAGGTAGCCATGGAACGTGAACGCCTGGCCGTTCAGGCCCGAGGCTGCCAGCGCCAGCAGGATCGAGGAAGGGCCCCCCAGCGGCACCACGTTGATCCCCTTTCGGTGTGCGGCTGCCACCAGACGGGCGCCGGGGTCGGCGATGCCCGGCATGCCGGCTTCACTGAGGATCGCGCCATCGCGGTGGGCCAGCATGCGCACATACGCATCAATGTC
>CAZFAW010000007.1:0-21092 GCA_964517015.1 uncultured Chryseobacterium sp. | reverse complement strand
CAGAACTTGAAGGTGTTGGCACCCTTGGAGTCGGATCCGGAACGGAACGCAGCCAAGGTGATTTTGAGTTTCTCGTTGAGCACCCGCGACATCTTCTTCACGTCCGCTTCGCTGTACTCGTAGTTGGTCTTGTTGCTGCACTTCGAGAGACTCTCTAGTGCATCCAAGGTCTTCTGTACTCTCGATGCGGCCACTTTGGCGAACCGATCGCGCTTCTCTTTCATGTCCTCTTGGATGAATATGACGCCAAATATATGCACACATATGTAGGGCACAAATTTGATTCGCTTGGAGCCCACACCCGCCACTATATGTTCCGATGTATGCAACCTCGCCTCCATCGACCCGGAGTTCGTGAAGACCGGTCGCAAGGGCTTGGAGGGTGCGAGCACCTTCGACCGCGCCATGTGGGCCGAGTACCACGCCAACCTGAACGAACTGGCACCCGACGGCGAGGCGCTGCTGGCCCAACTGATGACCGGCGAACCGGATGCCTCCATCGATGTGCAGCCCGATGGCCGCGTGCTGAAGGTGCCCGAAGGCCCCACCGAAAGCACGACCTCTGTGAAGGTCCGCCGAGGCCAGCAGTATTTCCGCCAAGCGGTCCTCAACACTTACCAAGGCCGCTGCGCTGTGACCGGTCTCGCCGTCCGCGACTTGCTTGTGGCTTCGCACATCATTCCATGGAACGCCGCCGAGCAGCACCGCCTCGATACCCAGAACGGCATCGCCCTCAATGCCCTCCACGACAAGGCCTTCGACCGCGGGTTGATCACCTTCGATACCGAGCTACGGCTGGTGTGCGCTTCCTCGCTTCGCGACCACTTCGCCGAGGCGACCGTGGGCCAGAGCTTCAAGGCCTACGAGGGCAAGCCACTGGCCGTTCCGGCGGAGGCCGCCGGCCCAAAGGCTGAGTACATTGAATGGCATCGGCGGGAGGTGTTCGGGAAGTCCTGAGCGCCGACCTACTTCCTGCGCTTCGGGACCTTGAAGCCGACCGGAGCCCGCGGCTTGGACTTCGCCACTTCGGCCAATAGCACGCGCTCGGTCTCACGCTTCTCCATCTGCTTCAGGTAGCGGAAGATCACCTGGAACTTGCGGTCGTGCTCGCCGGTCTTGGTGCGGATGCGTTCAAGCTCGAGCAGGAGGTCCTTATGGGTGAGCAGCATCTCCCGCATCCTGGTGAAGACCCGGATGATCTGGATGTTCACGGCGATGGCCGTGGCACTGTTCAACACGCTCGAGAGCATCAACACGCCGTGCTCGCTGAAGGCGAAGGGTGGGTACTTGGAGTGCTCGCCCCGCTTTAAGGTCACAGTTTGTGATGTTAAAGCACTCGTCTCTTCCTTGCTCAGTTCGAACATGAAGTCCTCGGGAAAGCGGTCCATGTTCCTGCGGACGGCCTGCTTCAGAACGCGGGTCTGCACTCCATAGAGCAACGCAAGATCACGATCCAGCATGACCTTGTGCCCGCGGATCACATGGATCCGCCGCATCACCACTTCATCCGGGATGGTCACGCTCTGCTTGCGCATCGTGGTCGAAACCTAGCAGCCGGAATTGGATGTCGCAAACTGCGACTTCCATTGGATCATCTTCGATACCAAGCTACGCCGTGCCTGCCACGGCCTCCGAGCTGGTGTGCGCTCCTTCGCTCTGCCAACGCCAAGGCTACGGCAGATGGGTCCGCGACCACTTCGCCGAGGCGACCGTGAGCCAGAACTTCAAAGCCTACGAAGGCAAGCCACTGGACATTCCGGCGGAGGCCGCCGGCCCGAAGGCCGAATACCTAGAGTGGCACCGGAGCACAGTGTTCGCGAAGTAGCCCCCGCCACTATCTTGTCCGAACGCGGTTGACGGAAAGTGAGTCAGCGGCGAGGTCATGAAGAAAGAGCAGATCCAGGAGTTGTTCATGCGCTTCGAGGCGGCGAGCGGCAGCATCAAAGGCGTGGAGTGTTGGAGCGCACGAGAGTTACAGACCGTGCTCGGCTATGCGGAGTGGCGCAACTTCTTCACGGTCGTCGACAAGGCCCGGGAAGCCTGCGAAGCCGCTGGTGGATCGGTCTCCGACCATTTTGTTGGGATCAACAAAATGGTCACCCTCGGTTCAGGAAGCGAGCGCACGATCGAGGACATTGCCCTCACCCGCTACGCCTGCTACCTGATCGCTCAGAACGGTGATCCGGCCAAACCTGCCATCGCCTTCGCCCAAACCTACTTCGCCGTGCAAACGCGCAAGCAGGAAGTGATCGAACAGCGGCTGCTCGACGTGGCGCGTGTCACCGCTCGCGACAAGTTGATGAAGAGCGAGAAGAAACTCAGCGGCATCATCTACGAGCGCGGCGTGGACCACGCGGGCTTCGCGGTGATCCGTTCCAAAGGCGATCAGGCACTCTTCGGCGGTGCCAGCACCAACGCCATGAAACGCAATCTGGGTGTGCCTGATGGGCGTCCTTTGGCCGATTTCCTTTCAACGCTCGCTATCAAGGCCAAGGACTTCGCCACGGAAATGACCAGTCATAACGTGCAAGAGAAAGACCTGCGTGGTACGCGATCGATCGGTGATGAGCATGTGGCCAGTAACAAGGCCGTCCGGAACAGCATGCTGCAACGCGGCATCAAACCTGAAGCACTTCCGCCCGGCGAGGATGTGAAGAAAGTGGAGCGTCGGCTTAAGACCGAGGAGAAGCATCTGAAGAAGGGAACGAAGCGGATCAAGAAGAAGTGATGGCGACCGCGTCGCCGAAGCGATCTAGGCCCAACACTTCCAAGCCTGCGAAGGCAAGCGACTGGCCCTTCCCATGGACCCCGGTTCGCGGACCGGGGCAGGTCCTGCCGGCCCCAAGCCCGAATACCTGGCGTGGCACCGCAGGCATCATCGCTTTCGCGAGTGAACGCATCGCTCATCTTCGTGTACCGTTCCGCGATGCGCGCGTTCATCCTGGCCCTCCTTGTTCCCTCCTGCGCCTGCGCACAACCCGGTTGGCGCGAACTGGAGTTCTCCTTCGTGCTGGAGCACCATGGCATGGAGGTGCCTGCGAAGGAGCTGCGTGAAGGCGACGAGTTCATCTTCGAGGTGGAAGGCGAACGCACCCGGCCGTTCCCCGTCACGAACACCCCCTTCAGCCTGGTGGAGTTCCCGGCAGAACGGAGCGACATCACCCGGCACCGCGTCACCCTCTGGCTGCGCATCCGGCATCGCGACGAAGGAGTGATGGAGATCGCTTTCCCACCACGTGCGGGCTTGCGCACGAACCACCCGTATGCCACGGACTATCTGATCGTGGCCTTCGCACCCGGCCGCACCAGCGTGACCGACCTGCCCAAGTTCCTGCGCGTCACCGGCACCTTGGTCGGACTGAACCCGTTGATGGAGTTCTTCCCCGGCACCATCATGGCCGCGAGCTGTGGGTGCGACACGGTACGGTACGCCATTGACCGCTTGCGACCAAGCTTCGACTTCGGCGTGCGCTGCCGCACGACAAGCACCGGCAGACTGCCCGAAACGGTGTTGCACCTTTTTGCGGAGAGTCCCTACCACCCGGACATCGGCATGCGCATCCGCGGCACAGCCTTGGGGGGCGAATGGCCGCTGGACACCGTACACTTCGCCCCGACGCAGTTCCGCGTGATGGGTTGGCATCGCCTTGAACTGGATACCGCCGTCGCGCGCGACACCGTGTTCGGCTGGGACTACGCAGGGTACGATCGGCCCTTGGGCGTGCCACCGCCCAGCTATGTGGTGCATCTCTCGCATGCGCAACCCACTACACGCGACACCTTGGTGTTCCGCTTCTGGTGGTTGGGTAGCGGGGAGAACGTGCGCAGCACGCAACACGTGACACCGGACCCGGAAGGGGAACACATCCTCGAGTTCACGATACACCGGTCGCTAGCCATCCTGCCGGTGATCCTTCCACAGGAGCGGGAGATCACCGTGCAGGTGCCGCCCTTGCCTGCAGGCCGGGTGCGCATCCAGGTGAAGTACGAGGAGGATCCGGCCTTCCCCGCGCCGCGCTATGCCGCGTTGGATGGACATTACCTTAACGTCCGATGAGGAGGGTGGCCGCACACAGTTCCCTGATCGGCGCGCTGGTGATCCTTGGCGTACCGCTGCCTGCCCAACCGCAACCGCCCGACTTCTGCTTCGTGATCTCCGAGCCCGGAGATGCCGACAAGCCATTGTCACGCAGCTACGCCGTGCAGCAGCAGTACCGGCAGCGGGAGCCCTACTTCGGCGGGGATGGGTACTGGCTGCGACCGGACACCACGATCACCTTGCAGAGCGGCGACCTCTTCCAGGAGAAGAACGATGGTTGGCGCGTGTTCACGCCGATCGTTGGTGTGTCCGAGAGCCGCATCCTGGTGATCGCGGGCACGGACACCATGCGCATCGAGCTGCCCGAGGATATGGGTGCATTGCTTGCGCGCGCCGCGCAAAGGTGGGACCGCCCTTCGCCGGAGGTGATGCGTTTCAAGCCCGGTCGCAGCTGGGATGCGTACACCTGCATCAACGAATACCAGGCGGGTGTGGCCACGCACCAGTTCATCCTGAAGCGCTTGCAGCGGGAAGCGAACCGGGTTGAACCGCCTGCGAACATCCCGCCGCCAGGCATCCGTCCGCCAGCGCTGCGGCCCCGGGTGGAGCCCTTCGCTGCACCTGAACCGACGAGACCTTCCACGCCGGAGGAATGGGCAGCATTCTGGGCGGAGCAGCCGCCGTTGAAGAACGTGGTGATCGATCGCACGAGCGCCGACACGGTGTGGGTGCGCATCACCGGACGCGTGATGCTCGATGGGGGGTGCGCGGGCCTGGCACCCTTCATGGCCGTGGAGCTGCGGACGGATACCGGTTGGGTGGAGCGGCTGCCCATGCACGCCTACCAACTCGACTGCGGCCCTGCGTTCACGGACTGGGAAGAGCACGTCTTCTCCGTTCCGCTCCGTTGGTGGGCGTACAACTTCCGTGGTGGTGATGATGGACTGCTCGCACCCGGCACGTATCGCCTGCGCTTCCGTGGAGGGAACAGGAAGGATCGGCACACGGAGCCCTTCGAGTTGCAGTGAACGGGGATCACTCCAACGTTGCCGGTACCACCCGCTGCGCTCCGAGCAGGAAGCCATGCGGGCATGGGCCTTCGGCCGCACAGAGCAACCGGTGTGGCACCCGGATCGGCCAGGTCGCGCTGCTCGTGTAGCGGTCGTTGGATCGAGCGGTGCCAGACTTCACGCAGGCAGGCTCCGTGCCCAACGCAGCATCCATAGGTACACCACCAGCATCCACAGCGCGCAGATCGGCCCCATGTCCACCCAGCCGATGCTATCCGGCGGATCGGGGAAGGCGGCCATGTTGATGCCGAAGAGCAGCGCGCCGCAGAGCACGCCGGTCGCGCTGAGGATCTTCCCGAACATCGACACGCCCCACATGTGGATGGCGAAGAGGACGATGCACGCCGAGATCAGGCAGTCCCACGCGATGTCGAGCCCGAAGTGGATGGCGTTGCCCACGTCCATGAGCGCCGTGCGGGAGGGGTCGCTTTCCGGCACGCGACCGTACGCAGCGAAGAGCGCCTGCTGCACGGTGAGCATGGCCAGCACCGTGACGCCCGCTGCCGCGCCGAAGAAACCCGCGATGCGCGCGCCCACGTGCGGCGTGCCCTGCTCCACAGAATGCACAAGCCCGAGCGATGCGATGGAGACCAGCGGCCCGAAGGCGAAAGCGAGGATCAGTGATGCCGTATCGGGCAGTGGCAGGAAGGCCGCTCCGAAATAAGCAAGGATGCCGGTGATGCCGCAGAGGCCGCCTGTTCGGATCCAGCCGCGATGCAGACCTTGATGGTATGTCATGATCGGGTGACGGGGAAAGGTTCCGGATGTTACACCGCGCGGAAAAGTCGGATCACGATCTGCACCTTCGCCGAGGCGACCGTGGCCCGGCACTTCCGAGCCTTCGCAGGCCAGACACCGACCCTACAGGCGGAAGCCGCCGGCCCGAAGGCCGCGTGCCTGGCGCGGTACCGCACCACGGTCTTCCCCCGCCAGGCTGCGTTCCTTTGCCGCATGTGCTATTCCACTTCCCTGGACCGCGATGTGAAGGCGCTGGAGAAGCGCATGCACAAGCAGATGCTCGAGGAGAGCCGGCAGGTGGACGCGCCGGACCAGTTGGTGCTGCCGCTGGAGCAGACCAGCGCGTTCGTGCGGCCGCTGTGGCCGGTGGTGAGCAGCAAGGCGCCGGACCGGATCAGCATACAGCGGTGGGGCCTGTTGCCCAAGTACGTGCGTTCGGAAGAAGAAGCGAAGGCCTTCCTGAAGAAGGCGCCCACGTTCAATGCCATCAGCGAAGAGGTGGGGGCGAAGCGCACCTTCAAGCACGCGTTCGAGAGCGGGCAGCGCTGCCTGATCCCCGTGACCGGGTTCTTCGAGTGGCGGCACGAAGGCAGGCGGAAGATCCCCTACCGCATCGGCGTGAAGGGCGGCGATGTGTTCTGCCTGGGCGGGCTGTGGGAGTCGCACCAGGGCGTGGACACCTACACGATCCTCACCACGCGCGCGAACCCGCTCATGGCGCACATCCACAACAGCAAGCAGCGCATGCCGGTGATCGTTCCCGAGGCGCAGTGGGAGGTCTGGCTGTCGCCCGACCTTTCGCCCGAGGCGGTGAAGCAGTTGTGCGCGCCCTTCCCGCAGGAGGACATGGAGGCGGTGCTCGTGGATCCCGGTGCGGCACAGGGCAGTTTGTTCTGACCGTACCCATCGCCGATCGCCGTAGTTTCTACGCGCAACGATCGACGGCAATGGCGTCAACCCGCATCACCCCCTTTCCGCTCCGAGGCCTGGTGCCGTACCGGGGCGTGCTCTATGCCATCACGCACCAGGAGGTCTTCAGCCAGGGGCGGTTGTACCGGATCGGGCGCTTCGTGGGCGATCGTTACGACGAGCGCGTGATGATCGGCCATTGGGACCTGCTGGAGAACATGGAAGAGCTGGCGCGTTTCAAGGTAGGCGATGCGGTGGTGCATGCGGAGCTGGGCGAAGCGATCGTGCTGCAACGCGCGTGGAGCTTCCGGTACGGCACCGTGCGTTACCGCGTGCGTGCGAAGACCACCGGGTACGAACGCGCAAGTGCAACGGACCAGGACCTTCGGCCCAGCGCTTGACCGCGGGGCTTCCAGCGCGGGACGGGCCCATCCGTTCGACGCATGCGGGATGGAACGGGGGCGAGCTCACCGCCGATGCGCACCCGCGTCACTCCACCAGCAACGTACCGCTCGCAAGCACGGGCCCGGTGGCGCTCGCCCGCCAGTGGTAGGCACCGGGCGCCAGGTCGTCGATCCCGATGGACCGCGTTCCGTTCAGGGCGTGATCGCGCACCGGTCTTCCATCGGCCGCGTACACCGTGAACCGCGTGTTGGCGGGCAACGCGTGCGCGCTGGCCACCGTGATCGATCCGTGCGCTGGGGAAGGGAACACGGTGATCGCCACGGGTCGTTCGGCGATCCCTGCGATGCCGGTCTCCGGGATCAGCGGGTACAGCTCGCAGGCCACGCCATCGAGGAACGCGAGGCGGTTGGGGATCGTGGCCAGCGTGGTGTTGTAGTCGGACACCGAAATGCGCGAAGGCCGGTGCCGCACGGCCAGCCACATCAAGTAGGTCTCGGGAAGGTCCTCGGTCAACGGGTAGTCCTGCGCGTAGGTGGAGATGAAATCGGGATCGGCGGCCTGCGCGGCCAGCCAGCTGGCGTCGGTATCGTAGGTGGGCGAGAGGGAGCAGTGGGTGCTTTCGTGCACGAAGGCTTCCTCCAGGATCCCATCGTCGATGTATTCCTGGCCCCGGCCCGTGTGTATGGTGATCGCATTGCTCCCACCGCCGAAGGAGGCCACACCGGCGTGGATCCACAAGGCGTACACGCCTTCGCGCAGGCAGGCCGGCACTTTGCCGAGCGCCGTGCCGTAGATCACCGCTTCCGCACCGGCCGCCGCTTCACTGCCGAATTCGGGGTCCACCATGGCCACGGTGGAAAGACCATCGTCCCACTGCACGGTGAAGTGGTACGCCAGCATGTCCACCCAACCCGGAATGCGGTAATCGTACACCGTTTCCATGCTCTGGCCGGTGTAGGTGGACGAGACGAACGCCGAAGGATCCGTATCGCTGATGATGTCCGGGTCCACGAAGATGGTGCCCGAATACGGCTGGCTCCAAGCGTGCAGCGTGAACAACAGGGCGGAGAGTGCGAGCGAACGCATGGGGGTATGGTTGAAGGGATGCGGAGGACCCTAAAGTAGGCCTCCGTTCCAACGCGGCGCATCGATCGGGCCATCGCCTATCTTTCCTCGACCCAACCGACCGTACCGATGCGTTCCATCCTGCTCACCGTTCTGCTCTGCACGGCATGCGCACTGCACGCGCAACCGGCCCTCTTCACCGGTTCGGGCACGTTCGTGGTGCCCGCGGGGGTCACCTCCATCACGATCGAACTGATCGGTGCAGGCGGCAATGGCGCATCGAACGGCGGCGGCGGCGGTGGTGGCGGCGGGTATGCACGCGGCACGTACGCCGTTACTCCGGGCACGTCGTATTCGATCGTGGTGGGCGCCGGTGGAAGTGAGCTGGCCACGATCGTCGGGGGCATGGGGATCCTGGCGGAAGCGGGTACCAATGCGGGCACGGTGCCCAATCCGAACGTGGGGGGCGGCGGAACCGGCGGTGCGGGCCTTGGCGGTTCGGTGATCCGCACGGGTGGCAACGGCGGGGGCGGCTACTGGACCTACTTCGGTGGCGGCGGGGGCGGCGCTGCCGGACCCTTGGCCAATGGCGGCGATGGCGGCAACACGGTGGTGTACACGGGGAGCAATTGCCTGACCCCCGGTGGCACGGCAGGTACCGGTGGCGGCGCACCCGCCGGCGCTGGCGGCAAGGGAGCGGGCTTCACCGATGCCTTCTGTACGGTGACCGATCCCGGTGGCAACGGTGCGAACTACGGGGGCGGCGGCGGCGGCGGCAATGGCATCGGATCGCCGGCCGGCATCGGGGGCGGCGGCTTGTGCACCATCACCTGGAGCGTTTCCACCGCGGTGGAGGAGGTGCTGCCCACGGGACCACGGCCGTTCTTCGCTCCGAGCGGTGACCGCATCGAATGGGTGGGCGCGCTGGGCACCGAACGAACGGAGTTGTTCGACGCCACCGGGCGCGCGCTCTGGTCGGGTATGCACATCGAACAACAGGACCTCTCCCTGCTCCGTTCCGGCGTCTATTTCCTGCGGGTGCATGCCGGCGGAACGGTGGGCACCTGGAAGTTGATCAAGCGGAACGAGCGCTGAACCGGTCCGGTGGAGCGCGACTTTTCCCCGATCGCTTGTTGTCGGATCGCCGGGGCCGGCTCCGCAGCGCGCCGGTGAACGGTCTTCCTTCGTGATCGCCGATCGATCCCATGCCCCGCAAGCCCGCCCTCGATGCGCTCACGCTCTTCGATGCCCTGGTGTACACCTGCCAGTACCGGCTGGTGATCGATCCCACCAGTCCCATCCTGGCCCGCGTAATGGAGTGGAAGCAGGCGTTGCGCGAACGCATCGGCGATTACGAGGGCCTGTTCCGCACGCCGGGCATCACCCTGCTCGAAACGGAACTGCCACCGGACTATGAGCGCCACCTGTGCGATGCGATCGACCTGGGCAGCACGGGCCAGCCCACCTTCCGTGCGCTCTTCAACGGCTTCGCCCATTCGGAGGACCGCAGGACCATCCACATCTCCGTCCTGGGCGAGGAGTCCATCGCACCGTTGCGGCAGCGGATCGTGGACCACGTGCGCGCGAACAAACGGATCAAGAAATTGGGCGTTCAGATGCCCGAACGCTCGGCGCTGGTGCTGGCCACCGGGTTGAAGGCCGCGCAATTCGAGGCGGCCTGGGGCCTCCTGGCGCCCCATCCCTTCACGGGCGAGGTGCGCGTGCACGACGTGGTGCTGATGAAGCGCGAGCTCGACCCGTCGTCGCTCGATGAGCACGTGCGCACCTTCGCCTTGCGAGCAGGGCGCTGAGGTCGCGGATGCCGGTTAACTTGCCCTGCGCTCTCCCCACCACGCCTTCGGACGCCGGGTGCACGGACCTCGGCCTTGCCGCGGGATCGGAACCGCGATCCGGGCCACGGAAGGGGGAGCCGCAGTGAGGCACCATGGCGCGCACCAAGAAGTCCCCGTCCCAGGCGCCCTTGTTCGTTCAGGAGGCCGTGGTGGTGCGCTTCCTGATCATGATCGATCCCGGGCCCACCATCGCCCAGGAGGTCATGGGACTGAGGGAGCGGCTGCATGCAGGCATCGGTGCGTTCACGGGGGCGGCCACGCTGCCGCACCTCACCCTCTGCCTGGCCGACCTGCCGTACGAGTACATCCGCGACGTGAGCGAAGGCGTGAGCATCGGCTGCCTGGGGCAGCGCCCGTTCGATCTGCGCTTCGAGGGCATCCGCCATTTCGACGACAAGCGCACCATCTACATCGACCCGGTGCAGAAGGCGCCCATCGCGGCGCTGCGCAAGAGCGTGGCCGATCATGTGTGCGGCTTCCAGCGTGTGAAACGGCTCGGCGTCCGCCTCACGGAGCATCCGCACCTCACGCTCGCCGCGGGCCTGAAGCCGCAGCAGTTCGAAGCGGCGTGGGCCCTGCTGGCCCCGCACACCTACAAGGGCGCCGTACGGGTGAACGAGGTCAAACTGCTCGCGCGCGAATTGACGCCGGGATCGGTGTACCAGCACGTGCGCACCTTCGCACTCCGTTGATCGGCAGGGCGTTCCGGGGGCCGCATGCGAGCGTGCGTTCCGTCCCCGCCTTCCGGCGCTGCGCGATCGCGATCGGTGGCTACCTTGCCCTTCGCCGGCCGACGGCCCTTCCGTCGATCCCGCCGGTCCCGTTCCGCCCACCCATGATCGATGTCCCCTGATCCGATCGCGTCCGCAGCGGCGGATGCCGCGCTTGAAGAGACCGAGATGGCCGCGTTGGCCGCCCGCTTCGTGAACAGCACCCAGCGGCACGTGTTCCTCACCGGCAAGGCCGGCACCGGGAAAACGACCTTCCTGCACCGGCTGGCGGCCACCACGCACAAGCGCTACCTGGTCCTGGCGCCCACCGGCATCGCAGCGCTCAATGCGCGGGGCGTCACCCTGCATTCGCAATTCCAGCTGCCCTTCGGTGCGTTCGTGCCGGAGCGGCACCTGCCGGCGGACCTGGGCGAGTACGGCGCATACATCGATCAGCACACGCTGGCCAGCAGGCACGCCATGAACGCGCTGCGCAGGGCCGTGCTGCGCGAGGTGGACCTGCTGGTGATCGATGAGGTGAGCATGCTGCGCGCCGACCTGCTCGATGCCGTGGACCAGCGCATGCGCTCGGCGAAAGGGAGCGCGCGGAGCTTCGGCGGCGCACAGTTGCTGTTGATCGGCGACCTCTTCCAGCTTCCCCCGGTGGTGAAGGACTCCGAACGCGAAGTGATGCGCCGCTGGTACCCGAGCATGCATTTCTTCTCCTCGCGCGCCTTGCAGCAGGAGGGGTACGTGCACATCGAACTGGACCGCATCTTCCGCCAGCACGACGATCGGTTCATCGCCATCCTGAACAACCTGCGCAACAACACGGTAACGGCCGCCGACGTGGACGCGTTGAACGCGCACCTGCGCGCGCCGGGCGAAGCCGGGGCGGAAGAGGTGATCACCCTCACCACGCACAACGCACGTGCCGACGCGATCAACCAGCAGGCGCTCGACCGCCTGCCCGGCAGGCCGCACACCTTCGACGCCGAGGTAGAGGACGATTTCCCCGAGAGCATGTTCCCCGTGCTGCGGCGCATCGAACTGAAGGAAGGTGCCCGCATCATGTTCACCCGGAACGACCCCGACAAGGCCTACTTCAATGGCAGGCTCGCCACGGTGGAGCGGATCGATGCGAAGGGCGTGGAGGTGCGCATGGACGGCGATCATGCGCCCTACACCCTGCAACGCGAAGTGTGGGAGAACATCCGGTACACGGTGGACGATGCCACCAAGGCGCAGCGCGAGGAGGTCATTGGCACGTTCGCGCAATACCCCGTGAAGCTCGCATGGGCCATCACCGTGCACAAGAGCCAGGGCCTCACGTTCGACCGGGCCGTGATCGACGTGGGCCAGGCCTTCGCGCCCGGACAGGTGTACGTGGCGCTCTCACGCCTGCGCACGCTCGAGGGGTTGATCCTGCGCACGCCGATCGACCCCGCCGTGGTGAGCACCGACCCCGAGGTGGCCGCCTTCCAGGACAGGGGCTTCCGGCAGCCGCCGCTGGCCGAGCAACTGCGCACGCGGCAGATCGAGTACCTGCGCGACATGCTGCTGTCCAGCTTCCACTTCGGCGACCTGGAGAAGCGCATCGGCTTCGCACAAAAGGACCACAACGAAAAGAGCGAGTTCGAGGACGAGAGCATGCGCAGCGCGTTGACCGTGTTGTTGGAGCGCCTGCGCAACGAGGAGGAGAACACCCGAAAATTCCGCGACCAGTTGCAGCGCTTGTTGATCACCGGGGACACCGCGGCCCTGATCGAGCGCATCGCGAAGGGCACGGCCTATTACACCGACCTGCTCTTCGAGGCGATGGAGCACCTGCTGCGCCACCTGGTGCTGGTGGAGGGGCTGGCGCGCACGAAGCAGTATGCCGAAGCCTTGCGCGGGATCGACGGCATGCTCATGAAGCGGGTCTCCGACCTGTCGAAGGCGGCGCACGTGGCGCGTTGCATCCTCAACGATCTTCCGGTGGATCGCCAGCCCGAGCGTGAAAAGGCCTTGCTGGCGCGGCGCACGGCCCTCGTGGAGGCCGTTCGCGGTGCCCTGCGCGGGGCTGCGTCCGCCACGCGCAACGCCACGGGAAGGGTGCGCAAGCGGAAGCCCGAGGGTGCGGGTGCCAAGAGGGAGAAGGGCGCCACCTACCAGGTCACCTACGACCTGCACCGGCAGGGCCTTTCACCGGAGGCGATCGCGCAACAACGCGGCATGTCGCTCTCCACGATCGAAGGGCACCTGGCCCGGGGCATCGCAGCGGGCGCGGTACGGATCGAGGACCTCATGCCCGCTGAGGAACGCGACGCCATCGCCGACCGCCTGCGAGAGGATCCGGCGGGTGGGCTGAACGCGGCACGGCGCGACCTGGGCGACCGGTCCAGTTTCGGGCGCCTGCGCATGGTGCAGGCCTGGCTGAAGAAGGAGGCGTGACCGGGTGCATCAACGCACCTTCATCAGGTTCTTCACCTGTTGAACGCCGTTGTTCTGCATGCGGCAGTAATACACGCCCGTGGGCATGGGCCCCAGATCGATGTCGGCACTGTGGGTGCCGGCGGGCATCACATCGTTCTTCACCGTGGCCACCAGCTGGCCCGCTTCGTTGAACACCTGCAACAGCACTCGGCCTCCCGCCGTGGTGAAGGTGACGCCGGTGCGTTCCACGAACGGGTTCGGGTACACGTCCAGCAACGAAGTGCCCGCGCCTTGGTTCGCTTCGTGCACGCCCACGCCCAGGCAGCCATCGGGATCCACCAGTTCCAAGGGCTGGTAGGTGTCCAGCAGAACCTGCTCCATCTCGGTATCCGTGAGGCAGAACCAATCCTTGAGCACGCTGGCGTACACCGACCGGAAGTCATACTGCATGGGCAGGTTGGTGTAGTAGGTGGTGCCTGGATCGATCACGGGGTTGCTGCCCAGCATGCCCGGGAGCACCTTGTTGCCGAAGAGGAACATGGGCGCCGCGGAACCGTGGTCGGTGCCCCCGCTGGCGTTGCTCACGATGCGCCGCCCGAATTCGCTGAAGGTCATGCCGATCACGCGGTCGGCCAGGCCCATGAGCTGCAGGTCGTCCTGGAAGGCGGTGATCGAATCGCTCAGGCCTTGCAAGAGGTTCGCATGTACGCCCGTTGTGGGCGAACCGGAGACCACCTGTTGCGAATGCGTGTCGAAGCCGCTGGCGCTCACCCAGTAGATGCGCGTTTTCAAGCCACCGCAGATCAATTGGGCCACGATCTTCAATGCACGGGCGAGCTCGGCGCCGGGTGCGGTGCCGGTGGGATAGAGCGTGCTCATGTTGCACGCCGGATCGGCCGCATCCTGGATCACATCGCCGTAGAGATCGGTCTGGCGTTGCACGGTGCGCACGAAATCCAGCTTCTCGCCCCGGCAATCGGCCGTCACAGGATCGGTGTACACGTTGCCGGAGAGGTTCAGCGGATCATCGGTGTTGTAGATCGATGCGCCCATGGCCACGCCAAGGTGCTGCAGGCCGATCGTGATCGGGCCGCCGATGCGGATGGCCAGGGGATCGGGCATGGTGGCGTTGGGATAGCCCACCGGATAGTTCGGGTACTCCAGGTTGAGGTAACGGCCGGTCCAGCCGCTGCCGAGGATCTCGTCCGAGTTCGCGCCCGTTTCCCAGATATCGGTGCTGCGGAAATGCGAGAAATCGGGATCGGGGTAGCCCACGCCCTGCACGATCGCCAGTTTCCCCGCGTTCCACATCTCGTGCATACCGCTCATGGCGGGGTGCAGGCCGGTGGCGCCGCCGGTGCCGCTGAGCACGGGTACCTGGGCGGTGGGGATCAGGATGTTGGATCGCTTGGTACCCAGCACGCCGTACTGGTCCAGCGGGATCACCGTGTTCAACCCGTCGTTGCCGCCGTACAACTGCACGATCACCAGCACGCGGTCCTGGGCGGCATCCTTCAGCAGCGGCGACATCCAGGGGTTGCTGAACGCGCGAACGGTGAGGCCGCCCACGGAGGCCAGCGACATGTTGCGGAGGAATTGTCTGCGACGCATGGCGATCAATGGATGTGGTGTTCGGCGGCCTGCACCATGTCGAGCATCAGCCAGAGCAGGATGCTGGGGACCAGCTGCGCGGCCAGGTCGGTGGTGCCCGGGTCTGAGATGTACAGGTCGTAGGCATTGGTCCAGTAGTAGTCCTGGCTCTGCCCGAAGAGCAGGTAGTTGGTCTTCAACTGGTCCTTCACCGTCTGGCTGATCGGAATGGTGTAGAGCAGGTCGGCCAGATCGGTGATCAACTGGTTGGGATCGGAAGGGTTAGAAAGCGTTTGGGAGAAGGCCACCAGGTCGATCTTGTACTCCTGGTCGGAGCTTTGGGGCTGCACCGTGGCCACCGGCGTGGTGAAGCCCGAGTAGGTGATGCCCAGCAACGAGTTGTTGCGGGCGGGGAAGGTGGCGGTGTCCACCCAGATGTTGTCGAAGTTGGGGAACTGGTAGTAGGCCGGCCAGCCCGCCACGTTGGGTGGATCGGCCAGGGTCTGCCCGCTGTAGCTGATCAGCCAGTACACATCGCGCCACACCAGGTATTGGGCCTCGAACGCCGTGGCGTCGGGGAAGGGCATGTTCAACAGGCGCAGGTCGCCGATGATCAGGTCGGCCGGGCTCTTCACCATGCACGCCACCACATCGGCGCTGAAGAAGTGTTCGCTCCCCAGCAGCGCTTCCATGACCATGCGCAGCTGGTCGGGCGTGCCCACGTTGTCGCGGAACAATTGCGCCAGGGGCTCGATCACGTCCGTCTCGGTGGCGGCATCGATCGATCCGTGCACGAAGAAGCGGTAGATCTCCCGCACGATGAACCGCGACACCTCCTCCTTGGCGAAGATCATGTCGAGCAGGGCGTTCAGTTCCGCCGCGCCACCGCTGGGGCCGCTCTGCCCGGTGATCACCGTGTTGTCGAAGAACGCGCTGAATTGCTTGTCGTTGGTGTCGTGGTTGAAGGGCAGGTACACCATCTGCGGCAGCACCGGCACCCCGCCGAGCTCCTCCGTTACGCTCCAGCCGGTGAGCACGCGGGCGGCGGCTTGCACGTCCGATTCCTGGTAGCCCGAACCCTGACCCAGGGTGAAGAGCTCCATGAGCTCGCGGCCGTAGTTCTCGTCCGGTGCCGAAGCCACGTTGAGGTAGCCGTTCAAGTAGATCAGCATCGCCGGGTCCACGGACACGTCGTACATCAACTGCCGGAAGTTCCCCAGGCAGTTGGTGCGGATCAACTGGTTCAGGCCGTAGC
Source organism: uncultured Chryseobacterium sp. (assembly GCA_964517015.1). GTDB lineage: Bacteria > Bacteroidota > Bacteroidia > Flavobacteriales_F > PHOS-HE28 > PHOS-HE28. The sequence goes on along the minus strand of CAZFAW010000007.1, from coordinate 5,043 downwards.
TGGCCTCCGGGGTGAAAACCTGGAAGACCTGCGTGGGCATGTGGTTGCACCAGAACAGCGTCATCTTCTCGCGGATGTTCCGCTGCTGCGCCACCAGGTTGCCGGCCCACCAGGCCAGGAAGCTCTGCACGCGATAGCCGCGGGGATCGATGGCGAGCAGCGGATCGCGCACCACGGTGTGCCACGGCGAACCGAAGGGCACATCGGGATCCACCATGTCCGGATCGGGCGTGCCCAGGTTGTCCTCGCTGTAGGCCTTGATCGGTGGCGTGGTGTCGTTGGTGAAGGTGAGGAGTTCATCGAGCACCTGGGCCAGGTCCATGCCGTTGAAGTGCGCGAGGTCGGCCGGTGTGCACCCGAACAACGTGCGGCGCAACAGGTGCGAGAGCTGGGGCGGGCCGAAGGGGCCGGTGTAGGGTGTCAGGGGCATGGCGTTCCGGTGGTCACGGGTCAGAACAACGTGAAAGTCGGCACTTCCTGATGCCTCGGACGAGCGCCGCACGGAAAAGTTCAAACCATTCGGCATGGACTTGTGCACGATCGACGGACCCGGGCCGCGCATCGGCCACCGCCCGGCCCCTCCAGCAACAACGACCTGTTAGTGTTCCGTGGACCCACCGCTCGATCGGCCCCGGGGCCCCCGGATAGCTTGCGCGGCGATGAAAAGGACGACTTCGGACCGGATCCGTGTGGCGGAGCTCTTCGCGGGCGTGGGCGGGTTCCGCATCGGGTTGGAGCGCGCCAGCGACCGCTTCCACGTGGTGTTCAGCAACCAGTGGGAACCCGGCACCAAACGCCAGCACGCCAGCGACATCTATGTGCGGCGCTTCGGTGCGGAAGGGCACGTCAACACCGACCTCGCCCAAGTGCCCACGCGCGGGATCCCCGACCACGACCTGCTGGTAGGCGGGTTCCCGTGCCAGGACTATTCGGTGGCGAAGACCCTGAACCAGGCCCACGGGTTGGAAGGGAAGAAGGGCGTGCTCTGGTGGCAGATCCACCGCATCCTGAAGGAAAAGCGGAACAAGCCCGCCTACCTGCTGCTGGAGAACGTGGATCGCCTCTTGAAGAGCCCCGCCGCGCAGCGCGGCCGCGATTTCGCCGTGATGCTGGCCTCCCTCAGCGATCTGGGTTACACGGTGGAATGGCGCGTGATCAACGCCGCCGACTACGGCATGCCGCAACGCAGGCGCCGCGTGTTCTTCCTCGGTTATCACCGCAGTTCGCCCCTGGCACGTTCCATCGCCTCGGTGGATCCCATGGAATGGATCCTGAGCGAAGGGCTGCTGGCGCGGGCCTTCCCCGCAACGCCGAAGCGCACCTTCGATCCCGCGGCGTTCGAGCTCTCCGGCGATCTGGCCGCGATCAGTGCGCGATTCAACAAGGCGAAGCGGGCCGGGGCGAGCCCCTTCTGCAACGCGGGCATCGTGATCGATCGCCAGGTGCGCACCCTCGATGTGGAGGCCCGCCACCAGGGGCCGTTCCTCACCCTGGGCGACATCATCCTGAAGAACGGCCAGGTGCCGCGGGAGTTCTTCATTCCGCGGGAACAGCTGGCGAAATGGAAGTACCAGAAGGGCGCCAAGAACGAACAGCGCAAGAGCCGTGCATCGGGACTGGTCTACCGGTACAACGAGGGCCCCATGGCCTTTCCCGATCCCCTCGATCGACCGTCGCGCACGATCATCACGGCCGAAGGCGGTGCATCGCCTTCCCGGTTCAAGCATGTGATCCGGCACCCGGGCAACGGCCGGTTGCGCCGGCTCACCCCGTTGGAACTGGAGCGCCTCAACATGTTCCCCGATGGGCACACGGTGGGCGTGAGCGATGATCGCCGCGCGTTCATGATGGGCAACGCGCTGGTAACCGGCATCGTGGAGCGCATCGGGCACGAACTGCTGGAAGCCATGGAACCGCGTGTGCGCATGGCGGCCAGCAGGAAGCCGCGCGCACGGCGCTGAACGCGTTTGCCGGGTGGGGCCCCGTGGCGATCTTTAGCGCCATGAAGCTGATCTCGTTCAATGTGAACGGCATCCGCGCCAGCGTGAACAAGGGCCTGCACGCCAGTTTGCAACGGATCGCGGCCGACATCGTCTGTTTCCAGGAGACCAAGGCCAGCCCCGCGCAGGTGGCTGAGGCCTTGAAGGGCCTCGACGGGTATCACCTCCATGCGCACTCGGCGGAAAAACCAGGATACAGCGGTACCGCCATCCTGAGCAAGGAGGAACCGGTACGCGTGGACTTCGGGATCGGTGTGGAGGACCACGATAGGGAGGGCCGCGTGATCACCGCCACCTTCGCGGACCACATCGTGGTGAACAGCTATGTACCGAACAGCGGCGAAGGGCTGAAACGCCTCGGGTATCGCAAGCAATGGGACGAGGCCCTGCGTGCGCACCTGGTGGGCCTCGCCTCCGGCAAACGACCGGTCATCTTCACCGGCGACCTGAACGTGGCGCACCAGCCCATCGACATCGCACGGCCCAAGGCGAACTACAACAAGACCGCCGGCTACACCCAGGCCGAGATCGACGGCATCGCCGCATTGCTCGGAGCCGGGTTCGTGGACACCTTCCGCCACAAGCACCCCGAGGAGGTGAAGTACAGCTGGTGGAGCCAGCGCTTCGGTGCGCGCGAGAAGAACATCGGCTGGCGCATCGACTACGTGCTGGTGAGCAAAGGCTTTGAGAAGAAGGTGAAGGAGGCCTTCATCCTGAACGATGTGATGGGCTCGGATCACTGCCCCGTGGGCATCACCTGGTAGCCATGAAGAACCTGCTGAGGTTGGAGGAACTTGCGCAGTTCCTGATCTGCCTGATCGCGCTGATCATGAACAATGTGCCCTGGTGGGCCTATGTGTTGCTGGCGGTGGGGCCCGATGTGGGCATGGTGGGCTACCTCGCTGGCCCGCGCGTAGGGGCGCTCTCCTACAACGTGCTGCACCACAAAGGCCTCGCGCTGTTGGTACTGGCCTGCGGCTGGGCCATCGCGAACACCTTGTACCTGTCCATGCCGGCCGTGCTGGATCAACAGGTGTGGATCCCCGCCGGCCTGATCCTCTTCGGGCATGCAAGCATGGATCGCATGTTCGGCTTCGGAATGAAATTCGGCGACAGCTTCCACCACACCCACCTGGGCTGGATCGGCGGAAAGAGCGGGCAGTAGGGATCGGATCATGCGCCTTCTTCTCCTCGACAATTTCGATTCGTTCACCTGGAACCTGCATCACCTGCTGGAACCTTACGTGGACGAGGTCGTGGTGGCGCGCAACGATGCCATCACCGTCGAGGAAGCTGCACGTTTCGATCGCATCGTGCTCTCGCCGGGTCCAGGACTTCCGTCGGAGGCGGGTGTGATGCCGGAGTTGCTGGAGAGGTTGATGCCGACCCACCCGATCCTGGGGATCTGCCTCGGTCTGCAAGGCATCGTGGAGGCGTGTGGTGGCAGCCTGTTCAACCAGACGAAGGTGATGCACGGTATGGTGGTGGAATGCACGCCGGAAGCGCCCATCGATCCGCTGTTCAACGACATCGACGCGCCCTTCGACGTGGGGCTCTATCACAGTTGGGCCGCGGATCCCGCAACGCTTCCGCCTTCCCTCCGCATCACCGCGCGCAGCGAGCACGGCGTGATCATGGCCGTCCGGCACGCCACCTGCGACGTGTGCGCCGTGCAATTCCATCCGGAGAGCGTGATGACGCCGATGGGTGCACGGATGGTCCGGAACTGGCTGGCATCCGGGCCGGTAGCGCGTTGAGGCGGGGTCCCGGTCAGAAGAGCAACTTGCCGTCGTTGCCGATCGGGCGGCGTTGCTCGTACTTCAGGTCGCGCAGGATGCTCGCCTTCACGTTGATGCGGAAGCTGTAGCTCTTGCGTTCGCCGAGCGGGATCACGTTCATGTTGAATTCCCAGCAGTGCAGGTCCCAATAGAGGTTCAGGCTGGTCGGCGTCCAATCCTCGGCCACGAAGTCCCAGCCGCTGCTGGCGCCCAATTTCCAGTGCTTGAAGAGGGTGATGTCCCCGTTCGCGAGCACGCTCTGCCGGGCATCGTCGGTGTGCGCGTTCCCTTCCCATGATCGCAGCACGTCGTAGCTGTAGTTCACGTTCAAGCGCCAGGGCATGCTGAAGTCCACGTCGGCACCCTTGTCGGGGTCGGCTTCGCCCACCACGTTCCGGTCGTTGGAAGGAGCGGAGGTGGGTTGCCCGTACTTGCGGCTCTTCACTTCGAATCCGATGGCGGCGTTCGCGCTGGTGAGGCGTGCCAGGCGGCCGTTCACGCGCGCGGCGCTCCGATCGATCCGGGTGCCTGCAGCGTTCACCGCATAGGGATCCCACGAACTGTTGAAGGCGATGTTCACCACGTTCAGAAGGGTGGTGCGGGCGGCCATGCCGATCGTGCTCCAGCGCAGGCTGTCCTTCAACAGGTCGTAGCTCGAGGCGAGGCTGAACACATCGATCAACTTGATCTTGCGGCTCGCGTCGCGCACGTTGCCCAGGCTGTCGGTGCCGGCCTTCGCATCGTGCACCTTCGCCTCCAGGCTCTGCAGCAGGCCCAGCGTCAACAGGCCGCTTTCGCCGGACGGCGGCGCACCGTAGATGCCGATGTCGTACGGTGAGTAGGTAGCCACCAGGGTATCGCCGTTGTACACCTCGCGGTCGCTGCCGAAGTCCGGCCGGTAGCTGAAACCCGCACTGGGCGTGATCACGTGGCGCAGGGCCTGGAGGCCGTTGCCGCGGAACCGGTACATGCCGAAGAGCTTGCTGGTGAGGGTGGCGCCGCCGCTCCAATCGAACGCATTGGCGAAGCCGGGCAGCGTATCGGCCACCACGTCGCCGCCCTCCGGATCGTAGTTCTTCTCCAGCGTTTCGAAATACATGCGGTCGGTGAGGCGCAGCTCCGGGTTCACGGTGAACCAGGTGGTCTTCAACGAGGTGCTCAATGCGGCGGTGTGGCGTATCCCGTTCTGGGCCTGCCGTGCGAGCGTGGGAAGGTTCGCCCAGTACAGGTGCTCCTCGGTGGTGCTGATCCGGTTATCGAAGTTG